>OMII01000057.1 GCA_900299055.1 Pseudomonadota bacterium
GCATACGAGATAGCGTAGCGTCTCGTGGGCTCGGAGATGTGTATAAGAGACAGGCTGTAGCTCCTAGCAGCCTCGTGTCTAAGTTCTTCGTGCAGTCTACGGAGCCGGGAGAATTAGTCCCAGGAGACTATCTCGATTTTGAGCCCAAAACATTTAGTCTTGGGATAGAGAACGTAATAGGCACGAACTGGGAGATGGGGCCAGGCGTTCATCTCGGCGGGCGAGTAGTTGAGGAGCTCATCTCCCTTCTTAACGCGCACGCCACTATCAAACTCGAACCTTTTCCGTACATGGTGTCGGTCATCGTTCCTGGACTCAACGAAGCTAAGACAGTGAAGACAGTGCTCCATCAACTGAGCCTGCTAAATTTCCAGCCTTTGGGCCTCGCCAAAGAGATTCTTTATGTCGATGGTGGCTCCAGTGATGGCAGCTTTGAACTCGCAAAAAGTGAAGCCTTAGTCTCTTGCTATCAGCCTCCCGCCATTCGTGGTCGCGGCGACGCGCTTCGCTTTGGCGCGAAGACGGCCAAAGGTAACATTATTGTCTTCTTCCCCAGCGATGCTGAGTACAATCCGTCTGACATAATTCCTCTCGTGCGCGCGATCATGAGCAATGAGTTTAAAGTCGCCTTTGGAAGTCGTGCCATAAAGTGTGTTGATTTATCCCAGCGAATAAAAACAATATACAAAGACAATTACCTCGGTTATCTCGTCAGCAAATATGGCGGCATGGCGCTAAGTATCATGGGCCTGATGCTATACAACCGCTTCGTATCAGATCCTCTAACGGGCCTAAAAGTCTTCGAGGCAAGAGCATTGCGCGCCTTGGAACTATCGAGCTCTGGATTAGATCTCGAGACCGAAATACTCGCCAAATTGGGCACTGCAGGTACCTTCATCGTCGAGCTTCCAGTAGCGTACAAACCAAGACGCAAGATAGATGGGAAAAAAACCACCATCCTTGACGGCATGCTCTCTCTCTGGCGCCTACTGTCATTGCGCCTGACTTGGCGCTCAAACTCCTCTGTGACGATGGAAAAATATTATGAGAAAACTTTCGATAGTAATTCCAGCTTTTAACGAAGAGCGATCGATCGCCAAGCTTCTCGACATAGTTACTCAAGTTCCGACTGAGTCAATCGGCTTCAGCAAGGAAGTAATACTCGTGGATGACGGCTCCAAGGATCGAACCGCTGAAATAGCCGAGCGCTATAGCGGAGTCCGAGTTATACGACAGCTGAACCAGGGCAAGGGACGGGCCGTCCAGGCAGGTGTCCGCGAAGCAACGGGAGACTTTATCCTCGTTCAGGACGCTGACCTTGAGTATGATCCCCATGACTACTTGCCAATCCTGAGCGCGATCTCGGATGACAATATGGCAGTGTATGGAAGTAGGGTGCTCGGCCAGAGTCTCAAACAGGGAAAATTCCACTTGTTGCGAGGCAAGCATCCACAGCAAGGCCTAGGGCCTTGGCTGGCGGGGGTCCTGCTTTCCCTAATCACTTTCATGGTATACGGACGATGGATATCCGATACGCTCACCGCGTATAAATTATATCCCGCCTCCATTCTCAAATCCTTCGCCATCAAGACTCACGGTTTCGAGACCGACCATGAAATTACCGCAAAGCTCATTCGCCATGGAGTTCGGATAATTGAGGTTCCGATCTCCTATACGCCGCGCTCAGTGGAAGAAGGGAAAAAAATTCGCGCCCGCGATGGTTTTATCGCCTTAGGAACGCTTCTTCGCTTCCGATTTCTGTCCTAGATATCTGGGGCGTGGAGACCGGGCAAGCGCATTGCCTCACGCCTCAGCTAGGGAATACGAGATTCACGGAGCCTCCAGCCGATATGTTGAAAACACCCACCATGATGTGTACCCTCGAGTCATGAATCAGACCCCACCCTCTCTCAATCCCTCAGCTCTCGGCTTTTCAATGCCCGCTGAGTGGTTTCCTCATGAAGCGACCTGGATGGCATGGCCGCGCGATGAGGAGCTATGGGTCGGTAATCAGCTAGAGCCGACGCGCCGTGAATTCGCGAAATTCATCAATTTATTGGCAAAGCACGAGCGAGTGGAGCTGCTGGTCGCCGACAAGGAGTGCGAAGAGGACGCAAAGCGCCGCCTCACGGGCAATATTCGCTTTCACTCGATTGACTACAGCGACGTATGGCTTCGCGACAGTGGTCCAATATTCGTTACGAACGCCGCTGGCGAGAATCTTATAACCGACTGGGAATTCAACGGCTGGGGAAATAAGTACGATTCCGCACCTGATAATAGAATCCCGCAGGCTGTCGCGCGCTTTCTCGGGGCGACTGCCGTCTCTCCAGGGATTGTCATGGAGGGCGGATCCCTGGACGGCAATGGTGCAGGAGTCATACTCACCACGAGACAGTGCCTTCTCTCACCAGAGAGAAATCCATCATTGTCCCCTGAAGATATAGAGCAGGCGTTGAGATTACACCTAGGAATCACCAAGATCATTTGGCTCGGTGACGGCCTCGAGAACGATCATACCGATGGTCATATTGATACGATCACCCGCTTCACAGCCCCAAACACAATCGTAACCTGCGTCTGTGAGGATAGAAGCGATCCAAATCATGCCTTCATGCAAGCGAACCTAGAGATATTGCGATCGGCAACTAATACTCACGGCAAGCCATTCTCTATCGTTGAGCTGCCACTTCCAGCCAATCGTCTCGAATTAGAGGGCGAACGACTCCCACCGACGTACGCTAATTTTTATATCTGCAATGGCGCTGTCATCGTGCCGCAGTATAACGATCCAAATGACGCTCGCGCTCTTGAGATACTCGCACCGCTATTTCCGGGGCGCGCTGTTATAGGCTCTCCTGGTCGCGCGCTCATCACTGGCGGTGGCTCTTTTCACTGTGTAACTCAACAACAACCCGTGGGACCAATGTGGAGACAGATATGACAAAGCTCGCTGTAATCCAGATGTCGATGAGTGACGATCGCGAAAAGAACGTCATCAAAGCTCTTTCGCTGGTCGAAGAGGCGTGCTCTGCCGGCGCTCAGATAGTGCTTCTCCCTGAGTTGTTCGAGGGCTACTACTTTTGCCAGGTTGAGCGCGAAGCACACTTTAAGCGCGCATTTCCTATCGACGGACATCCATTCATCAGCCGATTCCAAGAGCTGGCGAAGAAACGGTCGTGCGTTCTCCCCGTAAGCTTTTTTGAACGAGCTGGCCAAGCGCACTACAACAGCCTTGTAATGATAGACGCCGACGGCACAAATCTTGGACTCTACAGAAAGTCACACATCCCAGACGGCCCTGGATACGAGGAGAAATACTATTTTAATAGCGGGGATACTGGCTTCAAGGCATTCCGCACTCGCTATGGCACTATTGGTGCCGGCATCTGCTGGGATCAGTGGTATCCTGAGTGCGCAAGAGCCATGGCGCTTTTAGGAGCTGAGATCCTCTTATATCCAACAGCGATCGGCTCCGAGCCGCAGGAGACAGGCTCTGTGGAAACGCGTGATATGTGGCAGCGCGCGATGATAGGTCATGCCGTCTCTAACTCGTGCTACGTTGCTGCCGCAAACCGGATTGGCACAGAGCAAGTAGAGAATCTATCGCAAACATTCTACGGGAGCTCGTTTATCTCAGACTACACTGGAACCAAAGTTCAGGAGGCCGGAACAACGGACGAGAAAATTCTTATCTCGGAGCTTGATTTGGAGACCTGCCGCTCGTTCCGTGCCGGGATGGGCTTCTTTAGAGATCGGAGACCGGAGCTATACGGGCCGCTCCTGACGCTAGATGGCTCCCGACAGGTTCCCCCTCGATAAGTGAACGTTACAAAGCAGTAGTGGCAATAGCGGCGCGAATAGCTCGCTCGCGTCTTCGCATCCGCTGAGCCTCTTTTGCTGGCACCTTTTCGTGGTCATACCCACACAGATGCAGAACGCCGTGAACGATAAGCCTGAGCAACTCCTCTTTCACTGTCACGCCGAACTCCCTGGCTTGCCGAAGGGTTGTTTCGGTCGAAATAACAAGATCCCCCAAATACGTCCCGCCGACATCCTTCGGCCGCACCTTTCCAGATATCTCGCGTGGTGAGTACTGCGGAAAGGAAAGTACATCGGTCGGCTTATCCTTTTTTCGAAACTCAAAGTTTATGTCGCGCATCTTGGCGTCATTGACGAACACCAGGCTAAGCTCTCGCACGTCCGGAAGTAGGATCTCCTTCTCTACGTGAGCAAGTACGGCACGCGTTGTCTTTTTAATATAACTCGCCGGCAGCCGTAGCTTCTTACTCTCTAGTGAGAGGTGAAGTGTCCATGCTGAGGCGCTGCGAGGCGCTGCGGTTTTCTTCGGCTTCATAAACTGACCAGCCTACCATATCACTCGATTATCGCGTTAGTCCACGGAGGTCCCCGCATCTGCGCTTCCACTGGGAGTTTTCTAAGTACGGGAGTAGGCTACACAGGCACCGGGTGCGCGCAGACTACTCTATTCCAAGTCGTTTGAGGTTCTCTCGCACCTCTCTCGCCGCACTCACCTCAGCGGTGGTGACTACCTTTTCAGCAGGTTCTGCGTACGCGATGCGCTGATGGTAAATTCCTGTGAGCACCCTCGTAAAGCACTTCGCGATGCAGTGCAGATCTTGAAGCGTAAGCTCGCACTCGTTGAGCTCCCCGCTTGCGAACACTTTATTGAGCATCTTTTGCACTAAGCCCTGGATGCGATCCTGTGATGGCTCACTTAACGTCCGCGCGGCGGCTTCAATCCCATCGGCTAGCATCAACAATCCAGCCTCCCGGGTTTGAGGCTTGGGTCCTGGGTATTGGTACAATGAGCGGTCTACCTCTTCAACGCTTCGTCCGGACTCCTCCGCTTCCTTTTTTGCTTTCTCATAAAAGTAATCGATCACCGAAGTGCCGTGATGCTGCGGGATCATGTCTTCGATCACCTTTGGCAATTTGTATTTGCGAGCTAGTTCGATCCCATCTTTTACGTGCGAGCGAATAATAAGCGCCGACATCGGCGGACTCAGCTTGTCGTGCCTATTCTCGCCAGGACTCTGATTCTCTACGAAGTACACGGGCTTTTTGGTCTTGCCGATATCATGGAAGTAAGCGCCCACGCGACACACTACTGGGTTTGCGCCAATCGCATCTGCCGCTGACTCTACCATCATTCCTATCACCATCGAGTGATTCCAGGTGCCTGGCGCCTGAATGCTGAGCTCTTTTAGAAGTGGGTGGTCGAGCGTTGCCATCTCGATAAGTCGCATATCAGATGCGTACCCCGCGAAGTACTCGACAAATGGAGTAATCGCAAGAGCGCCCAGGGCGCTCAAAAATCCACTCAGCAAGCACCCGAGCAATCGAGCTGCTGCGTCAAATACACTTGTCGGCGTAACAATTGCGAACGAGATTATAGCGAATGGCGCCATCACGAGCGCGATTCGGAGCGCAGCCTCGATATAACTACCTCTGGATCGAACACGCTGAAAAACGAGACAGCCAGCTACCGATGATGTCGCGATTAAGCCCAACGCAAGCGATGGTATTGGGCTGTACACACTAAATACTACGGCACACATCAATGCGGTAACGATGCCAAGATGGAGCCCCAACGTTGACTGAACGACAAGAACCGCTACTGCATACGGAAGCGCGAATACCAGCGATGACTCCATGATATCGCTTCGAACCATGTGCGCGTTTCCGTACTGAATCAGCGCTAGCTCTATCACGTTGACGAGGGACACGACGACCACAGAGGCGACACACAACATATATAATGTCGCGTAGCATTTATTTTTCCGGCCTTGATAACCTGTAAGCACCGCCTTGGCACCGATGTGCACTCCCGCTAGCGTCACCCACATACCTGCTGCGCGAAACACTCGAGTGGTCATCGATGCGTTCGGAAGCAGTGCCCCCAAAAGAATCTCAGCTATAGCACAGAGCAGAGTAATACTGGCTCCTAAAGTGAGCTGTCTTCCAAGACTCGCTGTGGGCTCTAGGTTAATTCTCATCACGCTCGTAGGCTTGGATAATTCGCGATACTAGCGGGTGTCGAACCACATCCTCATCCGTAAAGTGCACGATTGAAACACCTGGAGTATCTTTTAATATCTTGGTGGCGTGACTGAGGCCCGACTGCACGCCACGCGGCAGGTCAATCTGCGTAGCGTCACCAGTTATGACACACGTCGAGCCGAAGCCAAGACGCGTCAGGAGCATCTTCATCTGAACAGGTGTCGTGTTTTGAGCCTCATCTAAGATCACAAAAGCATTTGAGAGCGTACGGCCTCGCATAAAGGCGAGCGGCGCAACCTCTACTATGCCTTTTTCGACCAGCTCTTTGGCTCGATCGAAATCAACCATGTCGTGTAGAGCGTCGTAGAGTGGTCGCAGATACGGATTTACTTTCTCTGCCATGTCGCCAGGAAGAAATCCTAACTTCTCTCCAGCTTCAACAGCTGGTCGACACAGCACGATGCGCTTAACTTCTTTGTTAAGGAGCGCGGTAACGGCCATCGCCATTGCAAGATATGTCTTTCCAGTTCCTGCTGGGCCCACACCAAACACTACACTGTGGTTTTTAATCTCCTCTATATAGGTCTTCTGACGAAATGTTTTCGGAACGATCTTTGTGCGCTTTCCTGAGACCCGGATTTCATCCCGAAACAACTCTTCAAGCTGCAAACGTCGATTACTTGAGAGCATCTTGATGGCGCGCTCCACATCACCTTTGAAGATACTTTCTCCTCGCTCTATGAGTCCGCGTAGCTGCAAGAGCAGGTCTGCACCGAGCTCAACATCTGTATCTTGCCCAAGTAGCACCAAACCTGTCGGCGTCCTACCAACCTTAATACCGAGCTCTCGCTCTATCGTTCGAAGATTCTCGTCTTTGTCACCAACCAAGGTCTGGATCACACTTGATTGGGGGAATGCCACTTCCATCTCTTTCGTGGCGCCTTTTGGATCAGTCGCGCGTCTTCCGTATCCCGTCATTCGTTCTCTCTACTCTCACTGCCTCGGTACTATACCGCCCCGAGCCACCCTAGGAGGTGGCCGGTCAGCGAACCCTCTGTCTGTAAGGATATCACGCTTCTAGGCCTGCCTTCACTATGTTTTCAGCGGTCTGGTCGGGAGCTATTTCAGCCCTCCATCGGAGCACTTAGCTGCCATCCTCCCATTATCCCTAAAACTCACTAGGCGCAGTGGGAAACAATCCACCTCCACCGCTCGTGTCAGTCGGTGTTGGGCTCGGCGACGGGGTATCGGTCGCATTCGAGGTTGGCGTTGACGTTGCATTGTACCTGTCTCTTATACAC
>OMII01000058.1 GCA_900299055.1 Pseudomonadota bacterium
GTAGAAAGGCTAACTAGCCGGGATTTAACGACTTTCCCTTCACGCCGAGCTCTCTGAAGACGTTTAACTGACGGTGGAAACGTCTTATCCGCCACCTACGTTGCCCGATTTCTCGGCTCCCTGGTCCTCGAAAGGTTGCGCAAATACAGTGCCCTTGACCCAGTCTCTCCACCCGCTGGGGTCTCGGAGTAGGTTAATCAGTAGCAGCACGGTTAAAACCAACTTGAGAGCTGCAGCTGTGTTCGAAAATGACAAACCCTGAAGTACCCTTGAACACATTGCGCTCACAAGATCACACAACAGATACCCAACGAACCACGTCGAGCCTAGAAGAATTGAAGCTTGCATAATCTCCACACCTCCACGCAGGACGTTCATGACCACCAAACCACTATTGGGAGAGAGTCCGAACGGAACGAATTCGTAGCTTCCCTTCACAATCGAGACGAGATGATCAAAGGCTCCCAAGTACACAGCCATCGCGGTTACTCCTACTCTTACGACCGTACTTAGGTCTGACGTCTGCTGTCCATTAAGCGGATCGAGAAGCGATGCAACCGTCTGACCACGCGCCGCGTCGAGCAACTCTCCAAACATCGCGCCCGATTCAATGAGAAAGCGGAGCGGCATAGCTACTACCAGTCCGATCAAGAACTCAGATACACACCGCAAAAGAGATACCGGGACCATCCAGTTACCCTCCGGGATGAGGGCGGCTCCCCACAATACTGCGATAAACAGTCTCGGCACTATCTGGAGCGCCTCCCCAACGGGAATACCGACCAGAATTCCGAACATTCGCGCGGCGAGTGCCGCTAACGGAATAGTATTCATCAACGAAGACTCATGGAAAGTTAGACTCTCCTAGTCGAGTTACTATCTCAACGAACAGCCTCTCAAGTTCGCGAAAGCCTCGCTGGCCACCAAAGACAAGTACGAGTGCGATCGCTATAACACGCGCTGCGTGACTAATACTCTGCTCTTGCACCTGAGTAATTGCCTGCAAAATTGATATCATTCCAGCTATTGCTGCAATAACTACCATGGGGATGAGTGAGAGAACGAGTGAATCAATCAGACACTCCTCAACAAATCTAAACATAGGTCCTCACTGATAAGCCCGAATGAGACTTCTCGACAACAACAACCACCCGTCTGAAGAGATAAATAAGAGAATTTTAAGCGGCAGACTAACGACCACAGGACTCATCATCGTAAGCCCCATGGCCACAAGTAAGTTGGACACGATGATATCGATTACAAAAAATGGGATGAGAAGCAGAAATGCCAGGGTGAAGCCTTTCTTAATCTCTGAGAGAACAAACGCCGCAAGCACCGTCACTAAGGGCATATCCTCCTGTTTGCCATCGACATTATCATTACCCAGTGAACCATCTGAGAGCGATGAGAACACGCGAAGTTCTCGATCTCCGCAGTGCTGCAGCATAAAGCCTTTCCATGGAGCTGCGACTCCCGCTCCACTCTTCAAGAGGGACTGAATCGGATGACTAGGCAAGTCATGGAGCTGGAGTTCTGAGATCGCCTCTGTCGTCTTGGACAACACTGGCTGCATTACCACAAGCGACATGATCAGAGAGAGACCCATGACAAGAGCGCTACTGGGCGCTTGTTGAGTGCCAAAGCCACTCCGCAGAAAGCTCAGGACGATGCTAAACTTCAGATAGCAGCTCCCGACACCGATCAGCAATGGCACAGCGGCTATGCCTACAGATACAAGGAGCAAAACTTCAGGCGATGCGTGGCTCATCATCCTCCGGTCGTATGCGTCGCCTCATTCGTTGCCCCCCTCTATCTCCATCGACAATTCCACGCTCACCTATATCGAGTGAATCTACGTGAACCCCTATTTCATTGAGGCGTCTCAAGACAGTAGCCCTCTCCCGCTGGACTAATAAGGCGAGCTGAGTGCCCTCAGGTGAGACAACTGCCCTAATCGCTTCTCCAGGACGCTTAACAAGCGACACTGAAAGATCCCCCTTGCCTCCAAGAGAACATTCAACGACAAGAGCCTTCTCACTCACCGCAACTTGGCGGACTACGCCTATGACCTCACCGTGGCGCGAAGCGAGGTATAGATCGGCAACCCGATCATCCGAAAAAGGCCTCTCAGAGCACGGTTCAGGAAGGCCGCGTGCTAGCAGCCCTCCCACGGGAGAGTTCTGCCACAGCATTGACGTTTGTGGCGTTTCATCAGTGCCGTTCCGGTACTGCGATCGAGACCCAATATCGCTTTGCGAGACTCTGTTGCACACGTCAGCCATCTCATCTGAGAGCTGATTCTCTCGTTGTTGCACTCGATTCCTTTTGGCGGCGTCTACCATCTTCTGAAGCATATCGAGACGCTGCTGAGCGGCGGCAAGTCGCGCACCGCTTGCTTGCATTCGCTCCGCGAGTTGATGGTGTTTTGTGACTGCCTCTTGCAGGCTTGTATGGGTACGCCACATTCTCTCAGCAGGCGACAACAACGACCCCCGCGCTGCCGCGCAGCGCTGGCTATCAGCAGCTGCCCGGGCTTGCCTCCAAAAGTCGCCCCTCGATACATCCATACGAGCACGCTCCTTCGACTCCTCGTGCCGCAGTGACCGAAGCGAAGACAGTTCTTGCCGATACTGCACCTGAGCCTTTATCGAACTAGCGTGGAGTAAGCTTGCACTCGGCATAGGAGCCTATTGGTTCTGTTGAAGCTTACGCACTGTCGATACCGCACCCTCGGATACCTTGGACACAAGCTCGACCTTGAGCTGATACCGGCCGATATCTGCCTGAATCTTGAGGAGGTCGCCCATCTGGGCAATCTGCTCGGAGACTCCGGCATGTTTCTGTGAACGTTGCGACACTTGTGCAATGCTCTGTTGTAAAACGGCAGACCAGTCTTGCGGCGCTGAACCTGACATAATCGCCGACATTGCTTCAGGCCCCCTTCCGAGATTCCTCTCTTTACTCAGCCCCTCGGCCAGAGCACTGGTTACCCGCATAGCCCCTCCTTATGTGGTTATTTACGATTACTAATCGGGAGTTTTCCCACAAAGTTGCCTAGGTCCAGATTTTTACCGTGAGGGCAGCCTCTTCAGCGGCCGTGTGTACGGGGCTAGCGTGTATCCGTGTAAGGCCGGCTCAAGGCGGATTCGGCCCCTATGGCGTAGTATGCCTGGGGCGTGAGCAGAGCTTTTCTATAGCACATTATTGTCTTTCCGATGGGATCTCTTGAGGGTACAATTTACCGAGTAAAATTAGGTAGGAATCTCTACGGTATGTGGTCGAATAGTATCTCTTCTACCCTGAACGAACGAATCGTGGCGTTCGGACGTGGCGTCTTCTCTGACTTGGATGGCTATCAGCTATCCCCGCTCGACATTCGCTACTGGAATGGCCGGCTCATGGAGTGGTCCATGCGCCAGCCAGAGTTCAAGGTAAACCTTTTTCGGTTAGTAGATGTTCTGCCCACGCTGCGTACTCCCGAAGCAATCGCAGATCATGTGCGCCAATACCTCACAGAGCCTGCAAATAAGATACACCCATCTCTTGGTTGGCTTATTAGCTTATCTGCTAGCCGAATCGGAACAGCTCTCACGTCTACGGCTGTCCGCATAGGAGTTCAACAGATGGCGAGCCTGTTCATAGCAGGGCAATCGCCGAGTAACAGCCTTCCAATCCTCAAACGCCTCCGGCAAGATGGATACTGCTTCACAGTGGATCTTCTGGGGGAGTTTTGTGTCTGCGAATCCGAAGCTCTAGATTACCAAAACCGTTACCTTGACGCCCTTGAGACATTCGGAACTATTATTCCCACCTGGTCTGCCGGCAAGCCACTTATCGATGGGCATCCAGGTGAGACTAGCCCTGTGTGCATCTCTGTCAAACTCTCTGCACTATACTCTCAAACTGGAGTGCTCAACTTTGATAAAAGCGTGGCTACCCTCTCGGAACGCCTAACGCAGATAGTCCGTCGCGCAAAAAGTCTCGGCGCCCTCGTGTACGTGGACGCCGAAGATACCGGCAACAATTCAATCATATATGAGCTGTCTCTTATACA
>OMII01000059.1 GCA_900299055.1 Pseudomonadota bacterium
ATTCGCCAAGAAAATGATGTGTCTCAACCGAACGCTCTGGCAGGAGGACAGACAGCAGCGGTAACGAACACGGATGTGAGTGTCGGTGAAGACATTAAGGCGTTGCAGTTGGTTGGAGGAGAAGTGACGTTAGGGGATGTCGTGCAGGCGCTCAACTCGCTCGGAGCCACACCGCGTGATTTGATCGCGATCTTTACGGCGCTGAAGGCTGCTGGTGCTCTCAACGCTGAGCTAGTTGTGATGTAGGTGTGAGTATGAACAAGATAAAGCCTCTTGAAAGTGTCGCGGCCCCGGATCTTCGCGGAGCTCAGAAGCCGTTGCCCGCGACGAAGGATCCTGAGGTCGCGGCACAGCAGTTTGAGGCTTTATTAGTTAAGCAGATGATAGACTCCATGTGGAGTACAGTGCCTAAGAAGGGCTTGCTGACGGGCAGTAATGAGGAGTCGATGTACCGCGATATGCTGAACGAAGCTCTCGCAAACTCCATTTCAGAGGGCCGGGGCATGGGTGTGAAGGATGTTATCCTTAAGGATATTAACAAGTTGTCAAAAAGTAAGTAACCTTTTGGCCGGTTGTAGCATCGAAAGTGATAGGCTGCTCGTGTAGCGGGCGCCTCGGCGGTTTATTCCATAGGATGGATTATGAAAGTACCGGGATCAGAGGGAAATGAAGGGGTTCTAAAGCGCATCCAGGAAGGACGCGTTGGTGAACAGTCAGCTACTCGCCGTGCAGCGACATCAAACGGGGTCGCGGACGGATTGTCTGGGGAGCTTCAGAAGACCCAGGTAGACACAATGAAGTTCTCGTCGTTAGGCGCCGTGCTTCGCCAAGAGCTCGATCCGGCAAAGATGGCAGAAGAGCGTCGTGCTAAAATAGAGTCCCTTAAGGAGCGAATCCGAAACGGTTCGTATGCGCCACCGGTAGAGGGTATTGCTCAAGCCTTTGGCGAAGAGATCTCAACAGAGGTTATCTTTGGCGCGCGATTTATGACGGGTGAAGAGGGGTAACTCACCTTCCGATACTCGCAGTTCGATTGAAAACGTCACGATAGCCAGGTGTTTCTTACATGAAGCTCGAACCTAACGTTCTTAAAAACCTGGAAAGCGCGCTTACAGAAGAGCTGCGGCACTATCAGGAATATTTGCGGATATTAGACGAGGAACAGGAGCGTGTGGTAACGCTCAAAACGGATGAACTTGTTGAGTTCTCGGCCACACGATCTAAAATAATTGATCGCCTTTCACAGCTCCGGGACACGCGAGTTTCGATCGTTGCCTCAATAGTTGGCAGCGAATCGACCAAGTTAAGCGATTTTGTGGATACGCTTCCGGCGTCTACCGATAAAAATCGCCTATCCTCCCTTGTGGACAAAATTAAGAGTGCGGTTGAGACGGTAGATAGAAAGACCAAAGAGTTCAATCAGGTTCTCAATTACTCACTCGGACTTGTGAACGGCGAAATTTCCCTTCTGTGGTCTGCCTCCCAGACTGTAAGTCGGGTTTATAATGCCTTTGGCTCCGTTATAGAGGGTGCCCAGCCAGCACCCCAACGTGTTGGATCTCTTCTAGGAGAGGCGTAGATCGCCCTCTATTCGCACGGCTGCTCATCCCGGCACACTCATTGCTTAGTTACAAGAGGACCACCAGCTTCCGGCATATTTTGCCGAGCTGCAGAAGGCGCTCTCGATGGCAAATTTCACAGCTAAGATCCTCGGCAACTCAGTTAGCGCCATGACGGCGTCGCAGGCCTTGCTGTCAAACGCCTCCAACAACATCGCCAACGTTAATACCCCCGGCTATTCACGTCGGGATATATCGATACAGACCAGAATTGATCCCGCCGCGGTTGATGGAATACTCCGTATTGGTAGCGGAGTACAACTCGGGGAGATCTCACGAGTCACAAACTCCTTCCTCGAGGACTCCCTGCGTAGGGCAGTGTCTCGACAAGGTGCGGCGACGGTGCGGAATGAATATCTTGCCCGAGTAGAAAACGTTTTTAGTCTCAGTGGTCCCACGATGACGGTGGGGTCGACTCTGAATGACTTCTTTTCTGCGGTTAACCAGCTTGGGGTAGACCCATCCAATTTAGATCTGCGCCTCAATGTTCTGCAGAAGGGAGAAGACCTAGTTGGTACAATCCGTTCGACGTTTCAAGAGATCGCTAATAGCCAGAACGAGCTCGATAAGCGTGTATCTATGGAGGTTGGCTCAATTAACTCCATTACAAAAGAGGTTGCTCATCTAAACAGTGTGATAGCACAGCGAGAATCAGTAGGGGTAACAGCGACTGATGAGCGTGATCAGAGGGATACTGTGCTCTCGAAGTTAGCGGAAAAGATCTCGTTCAACATCGTAGAGACGCCAAATGGCATGGTCAATTGCGTATTGGAGAATGGGTTTCCACTGGTTAATCAGGAAACCTCGCGTGATCTAAGCGTCACAGCCACACCGACATTTGGGGGCGCTACCATGCCGCGATCGCTGTCCGATAGCGTGCTTTCGTATGTCGTATATAACTTTGGTTCAGCAGACGCCCCCTCCCACCTTGATCTTACTCAGATGATAAAAAATGGCGGGGGCTCTCTCGCAGGTGTGCTGCAAATGCGCGGCTACGCGGACCCATCCAATACATCGCCGTATGAAGCGGATGGAGATCTAGTCGCGCTGGCTACTCGAATTGAAGCCCTCACTCGGAACCTAATAACGGAAGTCAATCAAGTATATCGAGGTGGTGATGAGGATCCAGTTACTGCCGGAGTGCAACCCAGAGCAGGTGACTTGAATGGGAACACGCCAGATGTATTCGGTCTATTCGATTTTGATTTCTCTGGGGTTAAAGACTCAGATGGAGATGGAGCGGCTACCGCAACCGATCTCGCAGCGACCGGCCTTCATACCTTCTCGAATCTGTTGAAATTAGGGATCTCTAGCCCAGATCAATTCGCTGCCGCTCGTGACTTAGACCCAACCCCCGGCAGCCTCGAGTTTGCGACAGGAGACGGTTCTAATGCACAAGCTCTGGCAGGTCTACGAACCGACGCATTTTCGTACTCTCTTGGAGCACTGTCGTTTACCGGCACTTTTGATGAGCTGTACAACTCGGCGGTAAGTACGGCTGGTAATATGAAGTCAGCAGCTCAGCTTGAGTCAGATGTAGCCAACGCAAGCTATATGACAGCGAGTAGTAAAAGAGACGAGTTCTCATCAGTGAATCTCGATGAAGAATTTGCGAATGTGATTAAATACCAAAAAGCCTTCCAAGCGTCCGCCCGGATGATCAAGACGGCAAGTGAGATAATTGACGTGATCGTGAGCCTTATATGAGACGCGTGTCAGAGAATCAAACTACTCGAAACTTAGTTTCGTATGCGCTGGAGAATAAGCGCCGAGTGGGAGAGTATTCAAAACAACTCACCACAGGTCTCAAAGTCGAAAAGCCGAGCGATTCGATTGACGCGGGGACAATCTCGCGTTACCAGCAGCAGATAGCAAAAATTGATACGTATAATAGCACTATCGCCCAAGCAAAGAGCTTTTTGCAGTCCCAGGACGACATTGTCAGTCAAGCAAGTCAGCTCTTAGTGAGGGCAAATGAGATTGCGCAACAGGGCGCAAACGAGACGTTGAGTGAGTTTTCTCGCTCGCAGCTCGCTGAAGAGGTATTTCAGATACGGGATCAGATGGCGAGTCTGGCCAACTCTACCTTTCAGGGGAAATATGTTTATGGTGGCGTTGATGACGATGACGCTCCATATGATCTCCAGACCTATGCTGAGCCTGTAGATGGAGATGCTAATAAGCGCTATGTGTTCGATGCAGAGCCAGGTACCGACGTCAGCAAGACAGTGCGGGTCTCCGATGATATCAGTGTGACGCTCAACACTCCGGCGGATAAAGTTTTTGGTACCTCTATGGAGGCACTCGAGCGTTTATCCAGGGCGCTTGCGGGATATTCGACGAATCCAGCCAGTGGAACCCCCGATGGAACTGGCACTGCGTACACATTCCCAGATGACTTTCACACCCAAACATCCGATATAAAGGCGTGCATTGATCTTTTAAACTTTGCTCGCGATAAAGAGATGATCCCAGAGCGAGTCGCTTTAGGCGGACGTTTACGAAGAATTGAGACTGGCACAGCCCTACTTGAGCTGACCAAGAACTCGGCAAAAGAGGCGCTCAGTCGGCTGCAAGATGCGGACGAGGCGGAGGCGGCGTCCAACCTCCAGCAGGCCCAGACAGCCCTTCAGGCCTCATACTCCGTTACAGCAAAGGTTCTTCGGCTCTCGATCCTTGATTACGTATAGCCTTATCGGTCTATACTCGGTTCATGTCTCGAACTGTTGTTTTTATTCCAGTGTACAATGAGGAACCGCATCTTGTTGGCCTGCTGCAGAGGTTGCGCCAAGTCTACTCGGGAGATGTACTCTGTGTCGACGATGGTTCAGTTGATCGTTCGGGGGAGGTGCTTCGTTCGCTTGAGGGGCCCAGTACTCGGGTCATCGTCGAACCTAGCAATCGAGGCTATGGCGCAACGCTGCTTCGCGGGTTCAGGGAAGTGATCTCCGAAGGGTATGATTTTGTCATTACTATGGACTCCGATGGACAGCACCGGCCAGACTGGATTCCTGAGTTCTTCGCGACTATCCCGACGTGGGATGTTGTATCAGGAAGTCGCTATCACTCGGAGATTGACGGCAATGGAACCGCTCCTGCAGATCGTAGGCGCATAAACATCGAGGTGACAAAGCTAATTAATCAGATAACAGGGTTCGGGATTACCGATGCTTTCTGTGGATTTAAAGCCTATCGAGTAGAGGCACTGAAGCAGCTGGATTTGCGAGAGTCGGGATACGCCATGCCACTACAACTCTGGATTCAGGCGAAAGCGCTCGGGCTGCGGGTGAGGGAGATGCCAGTGTCTCGTATTTACGATGACCCACATCGGACCTTTGGCGGTGAATTGGATGTACCAGAGACGCGATTGGCTTATTATCTTGATACAATTACCCAGGAGAGGAAGCGATGGAACCTGTAGTTATGGTAGTCGCGCCGCATCAGGACGACGCGGAAATCGGAATGGGCGGTACTATAGCCTCTCTGCGGAGCGAGGGAGTACGAGTAGTGATAGTGGACCTCAGTGATGGTGAGCCCACGCCATTTGGTAGTCCTGAAATACGGGCACGAGAAACGAAAGCTGCTTCCTCGATCTTAAAGATAGAGGAGCGAGAGCTGCTTGGTCTCCCTAATCGTGAGATTACTGACTCTACGGAGAATCGTAAGCGACTTGCATCATGCATTCGCAGATACAAGCCTGAGATAATATTCGCCCCGTATTGGAGTGACGCGCATCCTGACCACGTACAAGCCTCCGCCCTGGTTGATGCTGCGCGCTTTTACGCAAAGTTCGTAAAGACAGATATGCCCTATGAACCCTGGTACGTACGGTCTCAGTTTTATTTCTTCTCGACACATATGAAAGTGAGAATTCAACCGTCATATGTGTACGACATCTCAGGATTCTTGGAGAGTAAATTGTCTGCGATCCGTGCGTTTGAGTCGCAGTTCGTGTTGCATCAGAAGAACGCCCAGCGCCTGCAAGAGATAGAGACAGAGGCTCGTTATTGGGGTAACCAACTAGGGGTAGAAGCGGGGGAGCCCTTCGTGAGTAAAGAGAACGTGCGGGTCAAGAGCGCTGCGCAACTGTTTTCGTTGTAGGTTTGACGAATGTCAGATGTGATCGTTCCCCCATACCCTGACTGGAAGGCGCTGCTTGAGCAGAGTATGAAGGCCCGCCCAGAAATAGCAGCTGCTGTTGGTGCTCATGAAGTCTTAAATGCTCGGGCAGACGTAGCTGAGTGCGCACAAAGATACACCGATTATCTGCTACGCGCAGCTTCGGAGCGCGGTATTCGTTTAGTTGATGCGGGCGATCTGCCTGACAATAGCCAAGATGCAGCCGTAATGGCTGGTCATCAGCCGGTGGTATTTCATCCTGGGCTACTCCTCAAGGCGCAGATCCTCTCTAAGTTCTCCAGGGAATCGGGAGCGCTTGGTATACCGGTGATTATCGATACAGATGCGGGAGATCTGTGTGAAATTAGCTGGCCGCGCGTCAGTGGTGATGCGCTCCTGGTACGGCGTGCCTCAATAGCGTGTGCCACAGTGCCGAGCAATCAGAACGTTGATGCTCCAGTGCTCTACTCAGCGCAACAAATTAAGACTCGAGATGAAATTCATGAAATTTTTAGCGAGATGCAGACCGATCTTCTCGCAGCCGGTCTGGATAGTGCGGCAGAGCGCGCTAGAAAAGTTGGTGCAGTATACGAGCTCCTTGCCGGTTGTTCTCTAGCGATGGCGAACTCGATTGCTCGCTGGAGTTTTGAGCGAAGAGGGTACCGAGAAGTGCCACTCTCAATGCTCCTACGAGATACGTCGCTACGTCATGTTGTTTCAAAGCTAGCGCAAGATTCAACTAGGTTATTTGAGACGTATAACGGATGTCTCGACAATTATCGGCGCGAACATTCGATTAAGAACGTAGCGAATCCATTTCCAAACCTGAAAAAGCGTGATGACTCGTTTGAGTTGCCATTCTGGGTCGTCCGAGATGGTGAACGGCAGCCTTTGTGGAGTAGTGACAAGGACCTCGTCGATTTCGGAGAAGAGACATACCTTGCGACGCGGGGAAGTATTACCACCATGATACTGCGAGCGTATTGCTCAGATCTGTTTATCCATGGGATAGGTGGTGGAAAATACGATCGGTTCGTTGATAGCTTTGGCGCGCATTACTTAGGCACTCCGCTTTCACCGTTTGTAGTGGCGAGCCGCACGCGTGTAATCAATCCGAGTCGAGTGGATGAGTTATCCGCAGCTGTGTTGAGAGGAAGCTCCATGAAACAAGTGGTGTCCCAGACAGAGCTTTATTTAGGGAAGGGTATCTTCACGGCTCAGGAGGAGTGTCGATTGCGGGAGGTGCTGGCGAAGCGGGCTCGATTACGCGAGCAGTTGGGGACGGCTGCCAGTCCGGAAGAAAAGAGCACGGTCGCGCACGCTTTAAATCAGATGAATACGGAAGTTCGCGAAGTTGTCCAAGGGAGCATCTTGCAGTCGGATGTCGCTGAGCTACCGAGAAATCAGAAGCTGCTAGAAGGGTGGAGCTATCGGGAGTTTCCATATTTTCTCTTTGAAGGTGACTGACAGGGAAGGCGCGGCACACCTTCGGTAGAAGTGTGGACAAGAGGCGTGTCTAATCTCGACTCGGGTTGGGTCGAATTGGTCGGTTGTGATCGTATCACGTGAGGCGCGAATAGTCGGTTTAAGCTCTACACTCATCGCAATCTCACCCAAATGAACTGCCCTAGCGGCGATTATCCGAGAACTCAGAAATGAATTGACTCCTCTTTCGGCAAACGACAGACTCATCGGCTACGGTTTTTCTGACTTCCCGTAAGAGAGGATTATCATGCGAGACAATCCCTTTCGGCCTGGAACGATGGAGCATTGGTTAGTTGGTAGACCAAACCAAGTGTCAGCGAAAATCATGTTGTGCTTAGTTACATTGCTAACGGCGACTCCATTTTTTTCGCTTCCTGGGACTTTCGTTTTGATGTCTATCATCGCTGTTCACGAGTATGGCCACATAGCGGCAATGCGAGTGTGCGGGATCCCCACTGCTGGGTTTTATTTTTTGCCGATGGCGGGTGGAATCGCGATTCCGCTGCGAGGATGGCGTTCGCTGGAGTCCACTGTGATGGTATCTCTCGGCGGCGCGGTTGTTGGCGCCATCGGAACGCTCGCGCTGATGGTGGTGTATCTAGTCTATCCAGATGTGATTCTGGGGGGGGTGATTTGGTTGTCGGCTTTGGGCAATCTTGTTGGTCTGATTCCCCTATCGCGTTTGGACGGCGGAAGGTGTCTGCAAGCGGTCTTCTGCTCTCTCTGTGGAAGAGAGACTGCGACGTGCGACCCTGGTTCGGGATGGGAGGATCTCCTCGCCATCTTGAGTTATCTTGGGATCGTTGGGGCACTTGTGGCGATTATCGTCGATTCAACGCTCCTCAGTGATGCACTCGAGGCGTGGGTATACTGGCGGTTTTTGGTATATGGTGGATACTTTTCACCCTAGCTGCTTCGGCACTAGGGTTTTTTTGTGCCCAATACTTTCGGGGGAGACGACGGCGACAATGCAGCCAGTCGATAGCTTGCGTGTCTACACTGGCGGTTAATGCGCTCGGATGTGGGCCGCCCTTGGGGAGGTCCGTTGTCGTGGCGGCAGTAGCTCCTCTAATGGTCTAATATGACTAAGTAGTTAAGTCTGTTTTGGTGCTGCCAGCGAGCAAGGTCTATATCGCGAGACCTGGCCATCGCCGGAGATACCGTTTGATTAACGCTGGGCTTTTGTTATGCTTCCAGCGTCTGTCGTACTTTTTGGAGCCTTAGCGGTCATGAAATACGTAAAGCACGCTGTATGTGTACTTGTTCTCGTTCTGATAATGACTTCTTCGGAAGTTTTCGCGGCAACAAATCCGTGTTACGTGGCTCAGTCAAATGCAACGCGTGCCCAGCGTAATCTCGATTACGCGAGCCAGCAGTTGCTGAGAACACAAGATGCGTATTACGACGCACAGAATCGAGTGAGCTATCAACAGTCGCTCTATCAGGGTTACGTAGATCAGGCATACGCTAATGTGCAGGCTAGCCGCACGATCAATACCGGTTATGCTGGAGCTTGCGTGGTAAATTTTTTCTTCTTTCGACGTTCGTACGGATGTTTCTCTGGTGCGATATCTTCTTCTGCGGCTCGCCAGGCGAGCGCCAACTCGCAATATAACGCAGCGGTGGGCAGACGTAATGCGTACATTGTGTACGCGCAGGGCTACATCCGGCGTGCCGCTGACAGAGTGAATTACGCGCAGACACAAGTAAACAACTTCACCATCGCCAATGATCAGGCGCAGGTGCAATATCAGCAGTGTCTTAGTTCTAACGCCTAAGGTTCTCCACTACAGTCCCAGAGCGCTGGCTGCTTGATTGTACAGGTACAGCAAGCTCTCAATAGGGAGCTCCGCTCCGCGCAAGGTCGGAGCGTCTAGTTTATTTCGATTTGGATCTACCAAGCAAAGGTCAGGATCGGCGATGGGGGATTCTCCTTCGTAGTTACGCTCTAACAGGGTGCGGAGAGCCCAGTATCGTGATGCGTAGAGATCGTAAGCCTCGTGCTCGCTTCCAGCTTTGGATTCCATTTCGGTGGCACTTTGTTCCCCAGAGAGATGGGCTTCGCTGGTGACGATGTCTGAGCCGAAGAGAACGCGGCCTCTCCATCTCTCAAAGAAGTCTCTTAGTTCAAGCGGTGTATGTTTGCTTAGCTCACGAACGATCCATTTAGTAGCGCTACAATCGAGGTAGAGATTTTGATGACGGCTGAGGAGTTTAGATAGGAACGGAAGATCTTCAGGGTAACCTCCCATGTGAGCGGCTATCCAGGGATTGGGAAAAAGGTCGAGCACTTCTTCGAGCGTTTCATATTGCTCGCATTTCGTACCGTATTTAGTTGAGTCGGAGTATTTTGTTTGGAACCACGTGTCGGGGTCTCCGATGTGCACCATAAACATCATCCCTAGGTCCGCCGCCGCGCGCATCGCCTCTTTACGCAGCGCAGAGTTGAGTCGAAGCCGGCTTGAAGCAAACGGCTCAGAAGTAACTTCGTATATTCGCGGCGCGTTCCAAAACTTAGCTATTCGAGTTCCCGCTCTTTTGAATGCCTGCAGATCTCGGATAAACCCCGGGCCGAAGGCCTGAAGTCTGTCGTTGTTACTGAAGTTTGGAATGGCAATGAATCGTACGCTGTCTCCGAGGATGTTCTGGACTGCTGGGATCTCGCTGAGGCTCGTCATGGAGTATGTTCGAACGATGCCGTAGTGTTGAGCTGCCTGCGCGTATATCCTCGCCGCCCTCTCTCCGTGAATGTGTGAGTGAACATCGATAATACCGTCTTGTATCGGTGGAAAGGACTGACTCTCGAGGGCGTAGCGTAGGTTAAGGCGATTTGCGGGTTTCATAGGGGCCACCTGGTAGTATGCCAAAAACTGCAGTAGGGCGTCATTCCATATAGTGTGGAACGCCCAATCTAGCGATCGAACTCCGTTTTTCGGTAAAATAAGCGGAAGTTCTTGGTTAGCCAAGATCATAGGGGGTTGCTCCCGAAAAAGGGGGAGCCGGGTAGTTCTAAACTGGGTTATACTTTCCCAATGTCAATTGAACAGCAGGTGCGGACATGAAGCGACTCGACGTGGGACCTTCCCTCACATGGCCGACCGAGGCACTGCGAGCGAGGAGCTTAATAGGTGGTGAGTGGGTCTCTGGCTCTGCTAACACCACGACCGTAACTAGCCCGTACAACGGGCAATCCCTGGGAGAGCTCCACCACGCATCGTCGTCGGATGTAAGCCGAGCGGTAGAAAGCGCAGCCAGCGTATCGAAGGAGTGGCGGCTGGTTCCTATAAAGGAGCGAGCGTCGCTGCTTCTCGAATTTCGGAATCTTCTCGCGCGGGACATCGATCGCCTAAGCGTGAGCGCTGCCTTAGAGTCTGGAAAGACGTTCTCAGAAGCAAAAGCGGAGGTCCTAAAGGCGATAGAAGTCGTCGAGTTTGCCTCAAGTCTAGAAAATAGTGACCTTGGTGGAGCGATCGAAGTTAGCCGCGGAGTTTCGTGTGAATATCGGAGGGAGCCTCTTGGAGTAGTTGCAGGTATCACGCCATTCAATTTTCCGGCAATGGTCCCGATGTGGATGATACCAATCGCACTAGCTCTGGGTAACGCGTTTATCCTAAAGCCCTCGGATAAAGTTCCACTGACCCCATGTATACTAGCCGAGCTTATTGCAGCGGCTGGGTTTCCTGCTGGAGTCTTTTCGATACTTCAGGGGGGACGCTCAGTCGTAGAGCAGTTAGTTGTAGATCCTCGAGTGCAAGCGGTCGGGTTTGTGGGCTCAAGTGCAGTCGCTCAGGCGGTATATGCGCAAGCTACATCGACGGGAAAGAGAGCTCTTTGTTTGGGAGGTGCTAAAAATCATCTAATTGTCGCTCCAGACGCGGACCCTGCAATCACCGTGGACGGCATTGTCGCGTCCTTTACCGGCTGTGCCGGTCAACGATGTATGGCGGCCAGTGTGCTCGTGGCGGTAGGCAATGTTGATCACATTATAGACGCGGTCGTTGAGCGGGCATCTCAGATACTGCTTGGGAGAGACATGGGGGCACTTATCGACGCAGCGGCGGTTTCGCGTTTGTCAAAGGCCGTCGCGACAGCAGCGCGTGAAGGAGCGACCATTCGGCTTGATGGTAGGAATGTGGTTCCACCTACCGGCAGTGAGAAAGGAAACTGGTTTGGCCCGTCTATAATCGATAACGTGCGGCCTTCGATGGAGTGCTCCTGTGTGGAGTTGTTTGGGCCAGTTTTATCTATTGTACGAGTTCGTACTATTGACGACGCGCTTAAGCTGGAGCGTGAGAGTGCATACGGCAATGCTCTCTCAATTTTCACGACGAGTGGCTCGGTCGCTCGGCACGTAGCGGACCGTGCCACCTCCGGTATGATCGGGATTAATGTTGGCGTTCCTGTTCCTCGCGAGCCCTTCTCGTTTGGAGGAACAAAGGACTCTAAGTTTGGTGTTGGAGATATAACGGGTTGGGGTGGAGTGGAGCTATGGTCGACTCGCAAAAAGATCACCACCAAGTGGTCGACCCAGAGCGATAAAAATTGGATGTCCTGAGAGAATTTCGAGGAAGTGCATGACTGAGAAGAAGAGAGCAGTAAAGCCGATAGTACTAACATCACACCCATCGGCGCGAACGCCGGTCTCCTATCCGATTCAGTGGGGAGAGCGCGATCCTAAACGTAGAGGGCCAATTATCGGAACGCTCACCACACCGGAGCACCGCAATTGCATGGGCACTCACTCTGGAGCTTATTCGGTATATCGTGCGTTGGCAGTGGCCGCAGGCAGTCTTGATCCGCTTCATGTGCCGGATTTAACTAACACTGCGCCAGTAGATCGAATCGGCCCTTTTGATAGCTGGTACGAGCCTAAGCGAATCGTATCGATGGATCCGTGGGGGGCTGATGTGGGAGAAGTCTTCCGCGATGAGATTAAGGCAGGTGTAAACATTCAGCCTACCATCGCTATAACTCGAGCTCATATCACGATGCCTGAGATTGTCGAGGAAGTACGACGCGGAGGTATTTCAGTTGATGGAGAGATAGTTGGTGCTAACGGAGACTGTAAGGTCACAAAAGCAGCCATAGAGCCAGTGTGGTTTCTTCCGGCGGTCGCTGAGCGGTTTGGCATCGCAGAGTCCGAGCTCAGGCGCGCACTGTTTGAGCATACGGGCGGTATGTTTCCTGAGCTCATTACACGGTCAGATCTGCATGTGCTTCTGCCCCCAATCGGAGGACAGACTGTCTATTTCTTTGGAGAGGTAGCTTCGATTCCAGACCTTACCAAGGAACTGACAATACGAATTCATGACGAATGCAACGGATCTGATGTGTTTGGGTCTGATATTTGCACCTGTCGACCATATTTGATTCACGGCATCGAGGAGTGTGTTAAAACGGCGCAGAGAGGTGGTTGCGGAGTCATTGTATATAATCGCAAAGAGGGGCGAGCGCTCGGAGAAGTGACGAAGTTTCTTGTCTACAACGCGCGTAAACGCCAAGAGGGAGGTGATAGAGCTGATATGTATTTTCACCGCACCGAGTGTATCGCAGGCGTGCAAGATATGCGTTTTCAAGAGCTCATGCCGGACGTGCTTCATTGGATGGGGATCAAGCGAATAGACCGCCTCGTGTCGATGAGTGACATGAAGTATAACGCGATCACGCGCTCTGGTATTGAGGTTGTAGAGCGTGTTTCGATACCGGACGATCGTATCCCAGCGGATGCTCGTGTGGAAATGGATGCTAAGAAGGCAGCCGGATACTTTGCTGAGCACGGGGCCCCTACTGAAGAAGATTTGAAGAAAACAAAAGGACGAGGACTTCTTGAGTAAGAAGTACTTACCATTCTCTGTGAGGACGCCAATCTTCACAGAACCTAGGATAGTGTGCGTAAGGCAAGGGACGTATCGTATATGAAAAATCCGCAAGTAACAGTTATTTCGCATCCTCTTGTACAACATAAGCTGACTCTGATGAGGATGGAGACGACACAAACCTCGGACTTTCGGCGACTTCTTCGAGAGGTGAGTATGCTTTTAGCCTACTAAGTAACGAGAGACCTCCCAGTCGTTATGACCGAGATAAAGACGCCAATTCAAATGATGAAGGCGCCTATGATCGAGAAGAAAATTACACTCGTTTCGATTCTCAGGGCAGGGAATGGAATATTAGAGGGAATGCTAGAGTTGCTGCCATCGGCTCGGGTTGGTCATATCGGGTTGTACCGGGATCCACAGACCCTAACTCCAGTGGAATACTACTTCAAGATGCCGCCAGATATGTCACAGCGTGATGTGATCGTTGTGGATCCGATGCTGGCCACGGGGAACTCGGCGGCGGCAGCGCTTAGTCGTTTGAAGACTCAGAAGCCCCTATCTCTCAAATTTGTCTGCTTAATCGCCTGCCCGGAGGGTGTGGAATTGCTCACCTCTGAGCATCCTGACGTGCCAATTTACACAGGAGCGATCGATGAGAGGCTTAATGAACATGGATACATAGTGCCAGGATTAGGGGACGCTGGAGATCGCATCTACGGCACCGTTTAATTCGGGTTTAGGAGTCTATAAGAGACATCGTTGTAAGGCTCGAGCACCGATTGATATCGACACTCTACCGACGGTGATGTTGATAATTGAAAGCACAGTTACTCCGGATGCTAAAAGCATTAGTGCCGCCATGTCATCACGGAATACAGATGGTAAAAGGTAGTACGCTCCAAACATAAGCGTCACAGGGACCATATTAATTGCCAGCAGTAAAACGCCCGTGGCCATATACGCTAAGTTGCCGGTGTTGGTAGCTAGCTGGCCCGCGTGTTCCCAGTCAAATCGAGCAAATCGAGCCCCAAATCCGAGCCCAAGCGTGACAATTCCGTGTGATATGATGATACCGCTAACGGCAGATGCGATAATAACGCGGGGCTCTACTCCCATAGCGCATCCTCCAGCGGAGAATATTGCGAGAGAAACGATCACGATAAGGGAGAACCAGCTTGTGTACTTTGCTCGAAGGATATCTCGAGGAGAAATCGGGGCGGATTGAATAACCCACAGGGAGTTTCCCTCAAGCGAGACTGACGGAAATACGAATCGAGACGAGATAGACAGAATAACCATCAAACCGAGAAGCACATTCAGTGCCGTCATAAGAACGTCCCACAACTGTAAAATTTCAACCCCGACTCGCGTGGGGGGACTGATGTGGCTGAAGTTGTACGAGTAGAGGGCGCAAATCGTCAGAAGCATCACAAGTTGAAGAGTTTGAGTTAGCTCGCGAGAAAACGCGAAGATCTCCTTTGTAATGAGCGCTCGAGTCCCTCGTCGAGTCATCGCAAAGAGAACCCTGGCAACAGACCGCCCAAGACGACTATCGAGCTGTAGTGGCGAGCTAGAGACCTGTAGTTTTGTATGGGTTCTACGAAAGAGCTTCTTAAAAAATACTACAGTGATGACCCACGCTAAAGTGGTTATCCCAGCGCACGCCCCGATTGCCCATGTGGTGGGTGCAAGATTGCCTTGGGCGAGAGTTTCGATTGAGCGCGCTATCGAAGAAGTCGCTAGTAAGTACCATGGGGATCCCGAGGAGAGGAGGGCAAGTACTGATGAGCTCTGAGTTGCTGAAGGCAGCAGGAGTTTAGCTCCATTGTTGATGATAGCGAAAAATAGGCCGATAGAGACCGCGAATAAGAGGGCAAAAGCGTGCCTTCCTCCTCTGGCGGGAAGTAGAGAAGAGAAAAGAATAGCCGCTGTTGTACCAAATAAAACAGCGGGGGCCAAAAAAGCAAAAACAAGTATCGGAGAAATCACATAGTAGAGGACGTCCGCTGAAAGAGCTTCTCCAAAGCTGAGATAAAGAGGAATGCCAAATACAAATAGCATCCAAAAGAGAGAGAGAGTTATTTCCGCTACTTTGGTTAAGACGAGAGCTTCCTCAGACACTGGGCTCGCGAGGAGGAAATCAATGTCTTTAGAGGCATAGAGAGCGCTCATGGCACTCACGCTAGCGGAGAGGAGTGTCATGATGAACATCGCGGCTAAGAGTGCAGCGATGATAGGTGAATAGGTTAGGTGGAAGTGTGAGAGCGGCTGAGATAGCTCTCTGAGCATCGTGGTGCAGCATGCGTACAGCCCGACTGTCATCATTACAGTTAGTAGTGCCGAGAAAAGCTCTTTACGAGGCAACCCATAGCGCGAACTCCATCGATTTTTTATTGAAAGGACGGGTGGTGTAAGAAGAGTAATAGCGGCCCGTGCGCGAAATTGCGATTGGTCGTTTTTAGACGTTTCGACTTCCATACGTACCTAGTGTTCAAACCGAGGAGTCGTAAGCTCGAGGAACATACCCTCAAGGTCCTCACTTGGCCGACCCGATATTTCGCGAATCTCGTCTAACGTTCCACTGGTGAGAATAGATCCTTTGTGGATGATAGCGAGATGATCGGCCAGTTCTTCGGCCACATCGAGTGAGTGTGTAGACAAGAATACAGTGACACCACTCTTGGCATAGCGTTTGAGCGATTCCTTAAAATCATGAGCGCCATGCGGGTCAAGCCCAACCATAGGCTCGTCCACGACGAGTATCTGCGGTTGATGCACCATCGCGGCGCACATCGCGATTCTTTGCCGCATGCCATGAGAGTAGCTCTCAACGAGAGCGTCTTGCCATGGTCGCATGGAGTATTCGTCGAGCACTCGATCGATATTATGATCGATTCGAGACGCGGGTACTCGATAGAGGTCACAAATGAAGTATAAGAACTCTCGCCCTGTGAGTTTCGGGTAGATGTGTGGGCGATCCGGAACGTATCCAATGATCGCCTTTGCCTCGAGTGGGCTGCGGAAAAGGTCAAAGCCACCGACCGTTATGCTGCCCGATGTCGGCTGGGTAATTCCTGTCATCATGCGGATGGTAGTAGTCTTGCCGGCCCCGTTGATACCGAGAAACGCAAAGATGCTCCCAGCTGGAACGCTGAGCGAGATGTTGTCCACCGCGAGAAAAGACCCAAAACGCTTTGATACTTGGGTTAGTTTGATCATGTTCTGACTGCTGGTGCTCGATTGCTCATTAGGCAGGATTGGCGCTTCCCTTACGTAAGATGCTCGCTGAGGCGGTATGTATTCCGGATGAGTGGCGTCACAAGAGGTTGAAAACGCCTAGAATAATCAGCTACTTGTGCTAGTATTGTATGGGCAGGAGCGGCTAACTCCCTGTGCTCAAAAGGAAGCTGGATGGAACGAGAAATCAGACTTGTGTTCATGGGGGTGTGCGGATGTGGAAAAACCACCCTGGCACGGAGAGTGGCGGCCTACCTAGGGTGCGGCGACATTATCGAAGCTGATGAATTTCACACCCCTGAGATGAAAAAAAAGATGGCGTCGGGCGTACCGCTTACCGACGAGGATCGTTGGCCCTGGCTAGAGCGACTTAATGAGGCGATGAGGCAGGTACGCCGACCATGGACAGTGGTAACGTGCTCAGCGCTACGAAAAGTGTACCGAGAAAAGCTGGCGTGTGGCCTCACTGAGTCAGTCATATTTATTCTTTTACGTGCCCCAAAGGAACTGATTAGAGAGCGAATGCTCCAGCGACAGCACGAGTATATGCCGGTCTCGCTCCTGGAAAGTCAGTTCGCGACCTTGGAGGCTCCTAGCCCCGATGAGTCTGTGATTGAAATCTCTGTCGAGGGTACAGAGGAGGAAAGCTTCAAGCTGCTTACGCGGGAGATTGAGCGGTTGTCGTGTCCGAGCGCTTTGTAGCCTCTACGATGCAGAGCGGTTTGTTCTGCGACTTGAACAGATACTCAAATTCAGTGGGAATGTTTCCCTCACACCACGGACTCTGAAGGAGGTCGATAGAGTGCTTGCGCTGCGTCCATAGCGCAGGCTTTAACAGCTCCACTGTTGAAGCGAAATACTCCTGATGGTCTGTCTTGTAACGTAGAAACCCATCCGGTCGCAGTAAGTTGTGCATAGTAGCGAGCATCGATTCATTGAGGATGCGATTTTTAAGCCAGCGCCTTTTATCCCAAGGGTCTGGATAGTTAACAAAAAACGCATCTACCTCTCCTGGCCCAAATAGGTCAGCGATACACCGCGCATCAGTTCGAATGACAAGGACGTTTGAGAGGCCTAGTCGCTCTGCTTTTTCTCCGGTTTTAAAAGCTCGCTTGAAGCGAATCTCCATGCCAACGCAGAGAGTGTCCGGATTTTGCTCAGCGAGCTTTAAGAGGTGTAGTCCCGAGCCGGAGCCGATCTCTACGTAGCATTTGGGAAATCGTGGTAGGTGCTCACGAATAGTTGCTTTGGCGCGGATAGGATCTTCGCGGTCACGTTCGGCCACGATGATATCTGGCTTTGTCTCTACCAGCTGAATGTATTGGTTTTCCCACGTCATACGAGAGGTATACCTAAAGCGCTGAACTTATTCAAATTGGCCCTATCCACGGCGCCAAAAACCACGAGGCGCCGTAGCGGGGGTGCCTGTCTGCCTACAACGCGCATCTTACTCCTCAGCAGGAGAGAGATGGTTTCAACGAGTGATTTCGAATACATGGGTCTTGGTATTGAGCGACGATTTGCTCGTTGTGCCGCATGGTGGGCGCCGCATCTCTCGTGTTCACGGGAGTTCATTGCGCGGTACTCGTATCCGGCATCCTCTATAGCGGTACTCGGAGCTGGACGCCTGCTTGACGTGGATCTGCAGCGGCTTCTCACTCGCTGCGAGATAGTGCATCTATTCGATGCCGATCCTCGCTGTGTTTCAGTGTGGAAGAGACAAGCAGGTGATCTCTTCGGACGAAGAGTAGTGCCGCACATCGGCGACCTCACTCGTTCTCTTGTGACTTGGACTCGCGGGGTACCAGCAGCGCTGCGGGCACGATCTCTTGGTGAGTACCTTCTTTCACTACAACCCGACAGGGATTTGCAACTAGGGCAATTCGACGCAATTATCTCCCTCAATCTCTTAGGTCAGCTACCTTTGTATTGGCGTGACAAAGTCCAGGGCATCGTGCGTGACCTAGAGGTTGCTGATTGTGAAGCACTCGTCCACTCCATGGGAGAGCTTCAAAACGCACATCTTCATTTGCTTCATCAGAGTGGAGCATCGTGGAGTGTTGTTATTTCGGATACCGAATATTACTTCTATGATATCGACGCCTCGGAGTGGCGCGTTGAACCCGCTTTGTTTGGATCTGGTCGCGAATCATGGCTAAATAGGGAGGCGAACGCCGAACTAATCGCCGTTGATTCGTGGTTGTGGCACATAGCGCCACAACTTATTGAAGCAGAAGACGAGGGGGAAATTCACCGTGTTGAGGCACGCCTTTATCGCTACTAAGAGATGCAGTAGTTCTATTTCAGTGGCAAAAGAACATTGGCGCCACCATGACCAACCGCAACTGACATCGGCGTCTTCCCATCCCATCGCTGAGCTATCTCGAGTTGAATCACCTCTGGTGACGCTTTGAGGGCATCACCTTTGATGCTCACCGCCTTCGCCTCAGCTTCTGCTCGGACAATGGTAATCTCTGCCTGCTTTCGTTCCTTTTCCAATTCAAAATTTTTCGCAAGCGCTTCCTGCTCGCGAACTACTTTTTGTTCGATGGCGGCCTCCAGTTGATCGGATAGATCTATGTTAGTTAGGTTTATGTCTACGATCTGAAGAAGGTTTCCTACCGCAGGGCGGAGCTTGGTGACGACGTCTTCTTTGACTCTCTCGCGGTTTTTTACAAGATCTTCCGCGCGAGACATTGCCGCTACTTGCTTCACAGTCTCTTGAATGCGGGGCTCGATAAGTGAAGCATAAGGTTCACCGCGGTACTGCTGAAAAAGCGTAACCACCTGACTTTCTGGCACTCGGTACATCACAGTGTAGCCGATGATCATGTTTTGCAGATCGCTTGAGAAACTCGCTGCACGTCCATCTGCCTTAAGTTGCATGATCGGAAAGTCAACGATTTGTTCCGCGAAGGGCCATTTGAAAGTAATCCCCTCAGGGCGCTGCATCGGGTCGACTTTTCCCAGGAAGATCGAGATTCCTCGATGTCCCGGAGGAACGATGTGATACGCCTGAAACGCGACAAAAAGAGCCGCGATTCCAAGGATAATAAACGAGCTAAAGGCCCGCTCCCGTTTGCCAAATGGAGGTGTGACGTCAATAATTCTCTCGTTCATGCTGTCCTTGCCTACTACTCACGCAGAGTATCCCTAAAAGCCTCTCCCGCAACAATCACAAAAGGCAGTGGATGCTGGAGGGTGTAGCAGCGAGGATGGGAAGAGTGTAGTCTACCGTTTAAAACTAGCACTATCGGAAGGAAGAGCTGGCATGGACCTTTTTACCATCGAGAACGCGATCGCCGTTTTGACGCTCACATCGTTAGAGATCGTACTGGGAATTGATAATATTGTTTTTATAGCGATTATTGCTTCGCGTTTGGGGCCGGAGCGGCGCGATACTGCCCGTTTAATTGGTTTGTCAGTGGCGGTAGTTACGCGGCTGTTGCTCCTACTTACGCTGTCGTATCTGGCTTCCCTTACGTCACCACTTCTGGCTGCTATGGGCAAAAGTTTTAGTGGGCGAGACCTTATATTGATAGCTGGAGGTGTGTTTCTCATCTACAAAGCCACAAAAGAGATTCATGAGAAAACTGAGAAGCATGAGAGTGAACTCGATGTGGCGGGAGGAGCTGCTGTAGTGTCGCTGGCTGGCGTGGTCTCTCAGATCGTACTAATTGATATTATTTTCTCGCTCGACTCGGTTATTACAGCCGTTGGAATGACGAATAATCTGCCGGTGATGGCCGCAGCTGTCGTGCTCGCAGTGGTGGTGATGCTTATCTTTTCGGGGGCGATCGTTGACTTTATTGAGGCAAACCCAACCGTCAAGATGTTAGCACTTTCATTTCTGCTTATGATCGGTTTTGTGCTTGTCCTGGATGGTGCTGGGCATCATATCGAGAAGGGATACATATATTTCGCCATGGCGTTTTCGCTCTCAGTTGAAATGCTAAACCTTCGAGCTGCCAAGAATCAGCGGTCCTGAGAACGTCGAATAGTGTGGAACTAAAGCGTTGATGCTATTGCAGCGGCGCCATAGAGAGCCGCATGGTCGTCGTTGACGATAAATACAGGCGTAGCTTCGACACTTTCGCGCTGCTTTCCTTTGTTCAGATAGCCTTCAAGGAATCGCCCTTTGAGCAAGAATGGAGCTATCTTGGGAGGAATGCCCCCTCCAAGATAGACCCCGCCAGTGGCCAAAAAAGTAAGTACGATATTGCCGCAGTGGGCGCCAAGCATAGAGCAGAAGAGCTCTAGCGCTTGAGAAGCTAGCTCGTTTGATCCATCCATCGCATTTGCGGCGATAGCAGATGCTGAGATGTTTTCCTGCTGGGCAAGGTCTACCTGAAGCGAAGAGTTTTGAGTGTCGCGAAGAAAACAATAGATGTTGACGAGGCCTGGACCGCACAGTACGGACTCAACGCTCACGTGTCCCAGCTTTTGTTGTAGATATTGCAACAACTCAATCTCGATCTTATTTGTTGGTGCGAAGTTCGCGTGCCCTCCCTCGGAGGGAAGCAGAACGCTCCAGCCTCCTTCTCGGTGTATCAAGGCGTGTCCGATGCCAGTTCCAGGGGCGACCACAACGCATGACCCAGCCCTGTCAACACTCCCGCTGCCTTCATACACTGTCGTAAGGCTTGTTGGGCCTAAGGTAGGAATTGCGGCCGCGGTGCTCACAAGGTCGTTGACTAATTTGACTTTGGTAATCCCGAGCCGATTAGCCACGCCTGATTGTACGACTTCCCACGGGAGATTCGTCACGCGCACTCTTCCGTTAATTACGGGGCCTGGGAGCCCGAAACACGCGGCCTCTATTGGACTCTGGCTTGAAGTGGTGTGGGCGCTGAGAAAAGCATCAAGAATGCTCTCTAGGGTTTTAAAATCCTTGCTCGTATACTGGTCGGAGACCACAAGCTCGACTTTGCCTCCTCGGCGGTCGAACAATCCAATGCGGGCTTTCGTTCCACCAATATCTCCGGCAAGTATCATTGATTTATTTCCTTCGTATGAGTTCGTGATGTAGCCAGCACACAGCTACCATGCGCATCTGCTCCATCTCTTCTAATCATCGCTTACGCGATGACCGACTGCAAACCGCTCTCGGTATCGCTGGGGTGCGTCCAGTAGGGGCGCGCCCTAATCTGCGGTCGTTCCGCAGGTCTATCCTATAGCATTCAAAACAAAGTTCTCCAATAAAGGAAGATTCTGCGTCAAGACGCTCGGCTCAGATGGTAATCACCTGCGATTTCATGGACTTCCCCGATAGGCCCTCGTATACTTCCCCTCTGTATGGAAAAGGTCGTCAGGGTAATGATTCACGGCGCGGAGAGAGTAAGACCATCTTCTTGTGGTGCTGACAGTCGGGTGACGGGCCTATGAAGATCCTTATGCTCGGATGGGAATATCCACCGCACATTGCGGGGGGTCTTGGTACCGCGTGTGAGGGGCTAACTTCTGCTCTCGCCGACCAGGGAGTATCAATTCATTTTGTAGTCCCGCAGATCTTTGGAGACGAGAGAGTCGAGCACATGGTTTTTACCGACTCGGCTCGGAGAGGCATCGGGCCAACGACAATATCAGAGACTCCGAGTGGTAATGATCGAAGTGTACCACCGTACGAGGTAACCCGGGTACCTGCTTTTCTGACACCCTACTGGAGCCCAACGCAGTTTCGAGAAGCTGTTGCGGCAGCAACGCAGCAACAATGGGCATCTTTGCCAAGAGCGGTGCGAGAAGAACCGGTGGCAAAAGCGCTGCTTGAAGGGGAGGTCTACGGAGTGGACCTGATAAGCGCACTCGCACCTGCTCAAGAACCTAGCCATCAGGGTGAAGCGCAGGATAAGCTCGCGCCTGATATCTTCCGTGAGGTAGAGCGATTTACAGCGGACGTCATTGCGAGATTCTCGCGAGAAAGTTTTGATCTAATTCATGCCCACGATTGGATGACTTTTCCTGCGGCAGTCGCGCTAGCACAAGCGACACAAAAGCCGCTCGTTGTCCACATCCATAGCCTGGAGCAGGATCGAAGTGGGCTGCTTGGTAATGAATCTATAAAGCAAATTGAGCGTCTTGGTTTGGTCACAGCTGACCGTGTGATCGCAGTCAGCCATTACACCAAGCGATCAATTGAACAATACCACGGCATCTCCTCAAAAAAGATCTTCGTCGTTCACAACGGGGTCTATCCCAGAAATGCGGTCATCGATTACCGCCTCAAAAAGACATGGCCACGGCACGTGGTGCTCTTCTTGGGGCGTGTTACATTCCAGAAAGGCCCAGATTATTTTGTGGATATTGCGTCTAGAGTTATTCCTCACGTCCCGGATGTGCTTTTTGTGCTCGCCGGTAGTGGCGATATGCTGCCAGCGGTGATGGAGCAGGTTCGTTCGATGAAGCTCGGCTCCCACTTTCTCTTTCCGGGATTTCTCCAAGGTGACGAACTCGAAGAGATGTTCTCAATCGCCGATCTGTATGTGATGCCGTCAGTCTCGGAGCCCTTTGGGATTACCGCTCTTGAGGCGATCAGTTTTGATACGCCAGTGCTCATATCGAAACAATCGGGAGTCGCAGAGGTGTTGCAGCATGCGCTCAAAGCTGATTTTTGGGATATTGAGAGGATGGCCGACCTAATTATCAATTCTCTTTTGCACGAGGAGCTACGGCAGGAGATGGTAACTCGGGCACGGGATGAGGTGCGACGTCTTCACTGGGATGCTGCAGCGCTCAAGACGATAGAGGTCTACCATGACATGGTTCTCTGACGAACTTTAATCGGTTCTTACGTTCGCCATTTGATACGCTATGGCCACAGTTTGCTTCTATTTTCAAGTGCATCAGCCGTATCGAATACGCCGTTACTCTTTTTTTGATCGAGGCGCTTCGACCGAATATTTTAACGAAGCACTGAATCGCGAGGTTATGCAGCGAATCGCTGAGCGGTGCTATATACCGGCAAACAAGGCGCTCATGCGCTCGATAGAGCGGAGCGAAGGGCGTGTTCGGTTTGCTTTTTCTATCTCAGGCACCGCAATTGCTCAGATGCGCGAATACGCACCCGAAGCGCTTGAGAGCTTTCGCCAGCTTTCTAGAACAGGGTGCGTTGAATTTCTTGCCGAAACCTACCATCACTCACTGGCAGCGCTTCGAAGTGAGGAAGAGTTTCGAGTTCAAGTAGCAATGCACCATGCGATTATACGCGAGGAGTTTGGTGTCTCGCCGAAAGTCTTTCGCAATACTGAATTACTCTACAGCGACCATATCGGAGCATTGATATCACAGCTTGGATATTCTGCTGTACTCGCAGAGGGCGTCTCAAGTGTTTTAGGATGGAGATCGGCGCATACGACATACAATGCGCCTGGGTCGTCTCTAAGAATTTTGCCAAAGAGTTCGACACTCTCGGATGATATCGCTTTTCGTTTTCGGACGGGACAAGGTGAGGGCGGTACGCTAACGGTTAACGCATTCATTGAGCGACTGCGTGTGGGGGTAGAAGACGGCGGGTTCGTTGGCCTGTTCATGGACTATGAGACGTTCGGAGAGCACCACTCTGAAAGTTTGGGAATTATGGCATTTCTTGAGAGCCTGCCATGTGCAATCTCGGCATTGCCAGGGTGGGAGACTCTTTCGCCTTCGGAGATCGTAGCGCGCTATGCATCGGCGGGAGCTCTTTCCTATCCTGACGTGACATCGTGGGCAGATGAGGCTCGTGATCTAAGCGCGTGGTGCGGCAACTCTATGCAACAAAGCGCATTAGAGAAAATATATGCCTTTATTCCGAAGAGTGAGTCCGTGAGGGAAGAGTGGAGAAGGTTGCAAGCTTCAGACCACTTTTATTATATGTCCACAAAGTCAGGACCAGATGGAGATGTACACTCATACTTCAGTCCGTTTGAGAGTCCGTATGATGCATTCATTTCATACGCGAACGTGCTTTCCGATCTCGTGACGCGGTAGATGTGTATTGAGCCCAGGATAGTAGAACGATACTTCTACCTTGGATTGAGCTTCTCGAAGATTTGATCGAGCGCCTCTCGTGAGGATAATCTGTTCCGTTCCGAAAACTCGAAGCCGAATTCCTGAGAACCTGATGCCAGTTGGTGCCAAGCGTGATCGGCAAAGGTATCGAGTGGTACTCCGTCGTCGTGAAGGCCTACTCCGCCTAGGTCGGTTTGTACCTTGGGCGGAATTACTTCCACAACGCGCACTGATGTGTCACGTAGCTGATGGCGCAAACTCAGTGTATAAGAATGAAGTGCCGCTTTTGTTGCGCAGTACATTGGCATGAATGCTAATGGCGAAAATGCCAAGCCAGATGAAATGTTAATAATTGCAGCGTTGGGCTTGTTAATGAAGTGTTTGGCGAAGAGTAGAGAGAGATGGACGGGGGCTTCGAAGTTGATCGCAAGCTCTTGTCGATAAGTCGCGAAATCTTGTTCTGTCATCACCGATGGTGGACGATTCTGTATCCCCGCGTTGTTGATCAAAATATCGATGTCAGGGTGGTCGCTAGCAACCTGCTCGAAGAGTTGCAGGCGCTCGCTCTCTGACGAGACGTCAGATCGGATTGTTATAAGTCCAGGCAGTTCGTGACGTGCGGCGTTGAGGCGATCGGCGCGGCGCCCACAGACGATCACCTTGCTGCGCACCGCTATAAATCTCTTCGCCAGAGCGAAGCCGATGCCTGTTGCGCCACCAGTGATAAGTACCGTCCTATTACTCAAAATCATTGTTATCTCTCCCTAGAGGGGTAGCTATAGCCGATCTATCCTACACTGCGGCTCCCTTCGCTAGGCTCGTAGTGATTATTCGTAGGCCAAACCTAAATAGTACCTATGCTACCCTTTTCACGGTGGAGTCGGTAGAGCTGCGTTGTTGAGCGTGCAATATCTACGTTTATACGGGTCTGTTGACCCGGCTTTTCAGGTGTCTCGTTGTAGGCTCGTTCCTGGGCTTCTCGAATATTCGGCCATAGCGGCTCTAAAAGTTGCGTACGCTGGAGAGCGCGATATGCTCCCTGCGCAGGGAGAAATGAGCTTTACGCTCATGACTAGTATGTGCCCCGACTTTATAAGACAGAGCTACGCAGCTAAGAATAAGAAGAGCCGATAGCGTCATGAACAGATTACCCGAAACCGCACAAACCCCTGACAATCGAGCAGGTGAGATATCTTTGCAGCTGCCGGCGAGTGAAGTGGGCATAGCACAGGCACGTGAACGGGCATTTCAGAGGCTATACGAAGAGCGAGTTGCTGATCGCGCTCGTGCAAATGAATCTCGAGAAATTCGTCGGCGGGATTTCGTTAGAGCTGCCTCGCTGGGCGTCATTGCGACTCTCAGTTTTGGAAGCACCGTACGCACCATGATCAACGCGACTCCTCCCCGGGCTGCTACTTCCACCGATCCACGTTCCTCAACAGCACCTCTAGTGTTTGCTACCTCGCGAGCGGGGAGCTTTGTGTGGGAAAATATCCTCTTTCAAGTCGGACAGTGGGCATTTGCTATGCTCGCTCAGGAGCATAAGCTTCCTATTGGAAACGCCTCGATGGCGGTGAATAACAACACTCTTCGCCAGGTAGATATAGAGCGAGCAGTGCGGTTATATGAGAAGAACCCCAGTCAGACATTTGAAATCTACAACATGGTCGGTGTTGTCGGACCAATAGTCGAAGAGGCAATATTCCGAGTGCTCCCGTCCCTTATAACCAGCTCGCCAGGAATTGAATGGCGTGTGGGTATACCGTTTAATGTTATTTATGCGCTAATGCACTCAGTTGTTCCTGAGAGTGCAGTAACGAAGCTATCCATCCCTATTTCAAACGACCAAAAGATAAGTCTCGATCATCTTCCTATCTCTCAGTTTTTGCTCGGTGCTTTTTGTTGGTACTGCGCGAGAAGCTACGGCTCGCTTGCGCCTATTTTGACACATACGCTCAATAATCAGTTTCCCGCTATAGTGCTCGCATGGGGTGGTAAGGAGACGTATGAGAGATTCCAAACTTTGTGCGCTGAGGAGCTTGCTCGGGGTGGGGAGTAGCTAGCTCCGGCGGGATTGAGTGCAAGTAGTTGAATTTCCGCCATGTCACGCCTCGTGTTTCATAAAGAGCAGCGTGCAAAGCACATTCACCATTCTATCTGTCATATCTAGTCAGGAGACCTGCCCGTCGAGCGAGAGGCGATAGGCGGATGGAGAGAGGTGTTATGGTTGCTATTGCTCGTGATTCGGCTGTCACTGAACCTGCCTTGGATTCGCTACAGGTGGGCGCTGCTCACCCTTTAGTCTCAGCACGGAAGGCAGAAGTCACTTCAGAGATGCTGGAATCCGTAAATCGCTGGAATGAGAAATACTCCACGCTAGCAGGATATCGGACTGGCTCAAGCTATGCGCCGGGGCAGATGCAAGAATCTATAGAGGTGTCGTCGGCCCTGCAACTTCCAGGCATTCTTGCCAGGCTACACGGCCCGGACTCATCTTCGATTCGATTGCAGTTTCCGAAACCCGATTCAAGTGACCCACATAACTCAGAGATTAGAGTGGAGCAAGAGAAGCTGCATAAGTTCCTCCAAGAGTCTCACGGCAAGGAGCTGAGCCAGTTACTGCAGGAGGTGGAGGCACTCATTGATCAGTCAGTGAGCTTCAAGGTCGACCGCAATGGTACGGTCTTGTCCCATGACTTTAGTGCTAAGCAATGGATTCAGGCGACAGTGGGGGACAAGCTAGAGCAGATCGCGAAACTCCCGCAAAAGCTCGATGTTTCTGACGTGGTCGAGATTGGCCGACGAAAAATCGACAATGTTAAGGGGGAGCTAGATGTAGCCCTCAAGGAATCGGTGGAGTCTGGGCGGGGCCTGATCATTACCCTACCTAATAATCCGGCTAAGGTTAACCAGTTGCGGGAGGTGCTACGGCAGATCGTCGATGCGCGGACCCAGACAGACGGGCTTCAGGCGGAGAAGCTAGCAAGGATAGAAGTGTGGGTGGGTCCGACTAAGAACTCGATTGACTCGGGGCCGGTCGCCGGAGCGCCGTGCGAAAAGATCAAGAGAATGTCACTCGCTGACTTTTTCGATGACCAAGGCTCGATGTCGCAGGTCTCAAAAAGTGCAAAAAAAGAGCACTCAACTGTCAGTGAGGATTCGCAGATATTGCCGGTAACAGCACAGGCTGAAGTCGAAGTGTCGAAGGCTACTGTGGTGGACGAACCTGAACCTGTGGTAGTGGTCGCACAGGGCGTAGTGAGTGCAGAAGCTAATCCGCTCTGTTGGTCTCACCTTGTGCTGCCAGCGAGTGAGCCGCATTGGACTTATACCACGCACGGTGGTGTATCGACCGTGGAGTCAGAAAGTAAAACGTAGCAGCGGCGTCACTCAGATGTGTGCGGCGCTTTCTCTGGGCTCTTGTCACGCGTGTTGTGTCGCTGAATCTTCGGTTTGACCTGCGCTAGCGAGCGGCGTGCAAGACACTCCTGCATCTCGGGCGCGGTTTCTGATGATCCGATCGAGACACAGTGCTACGAGACTCGTCCATCCAGTCTGGTGACTCGCGCCGATTCCCTTGCCTGTGTCACCATGGAAGTGTTCGTAGAATAATACCAGGTCTCGCCAGTGGGGGTCGTCGAGGTATCGAGTGTCTTCTCCATGGCAAGCGCGTCTTCCCGATGCGTCTGGCATGAATAGCGAACTAAGACGACCTGACAGCTCGTCAGCTACCTGTCGTAGTGTCATCATTGTGCCGGAGCCCGTCGGACATTCAACCTTAAACGCGTCCCCGTAGAACGAGTGGTACCGATCAAGAGCCTCTATAAGAAGAGCGTTTATCGGGAACCAAATAGGACCACGCCAGTTTGAGTTCCCGCCGAAGAAGTCTGTGTTTGAGTCTCCAGGGCAGTAATCGATCCCGTAATCTCTATTTTCGAGAGTTAAGCGGTAGGGAAACTCAGCGTGAATTTTGGAAAGTGACCGTATTCCATGCGGTGAGAGAAACTCATTACTATCGAGGACGTACTTCAAAAGTCGTGACAGGCGTTCGGTAGAGGGAATCGCCAGAAGCTTCTGTCCGACCGGTGGTGCAGCTGAAGCTGAATGGTTTCGCTGAGCCCATAACTGCTGGGATGACGCGAGTTGTTTTGCGAGCTCAGGTTTGTTTGCAATGAACCACTCAAGCCTCTTCTTGAATCCAGGAAGTCGGTTGACGAGGTCGTCCCGGAGTACCTCGACTACAAGCATCGGGATAATGCCAACTAGTGACCTAGCTCGCAGTGGAATGTTCTGACTCTCGATCTCGAGTTGATCGTAATAGAAACCATCGAGCTGGTCCCAGAGACCAGTGCCTCCAAAGTGGTTCATGGCAGCGGAAATAGCTATAAAGTGCTCGAAGAACTTCGAAGCCAAGTCTTCGTACTCCTCCTCTTCGCTCGCGAGCTCAAGAGCCATAGAAAGCATCGTGGTGCAGTAGAAAGCCATCCATGCGGTAGCATCAGCCTGTTGTAGCGTTCCGCCCTTGGGAAGAGGAGCGCTGCGATCAAAGACCCCGATATTGTCGAGCCCGAGAAAGCCTCCAGAGAAGAGGTTTTTGCCTTTTGTGTCGGTCCGATTGACCCACCACGTAAAATTAAGGAGCAACTTTGTGAAGACTCGCTTTAGGAAAGTTCTGTCACGCTGACCTTGCTGAGCGGTGATTTGGTACACCCTCCAGCAAGCCCAGGCATGCACAGGGGGATTAACATTTGAGAACTCGAATTCGTAAGCTGGAATCTGCCCGTTGGGGTGCATATACCATTCACGGAGTAGGAGAATTAATTGTTCCTTAGTAAAGTCTGGATCAATATTCGCGAAAGGAATCATATGAAATGCAAGGTCCCATGCTGCGTACCATGGATACTCCCACTTATCTGGTACGGAGATGATGTCGCGATTGTAGAGGTGGTCCCAGGATTGGTTTTTGAGCTTCTTCCGTGAGGCCGCGGGGACGGGCTGAGTCGGATCTCCTTCAAGCCACTCTCGGACTGAGTAGTAGTAGAACTGCTTGGTCCAAAGAAGTCCTGCGTAGGATTGTGTGATGATGTTTCGCTCTGCTTCGGTCGCGTTTGGCGGAACTATGGTGCGGTAGAACTCTTCGCACTCTGCTTTGCGCTGCTCGAATATCTGGTCAAAGTTATTGGCGAACTTCTCTTTCGTTGGCTTAGTGGAATTTTTTAATTGAAATTTGAACTGAATGTGCTCCCCCGGGGGAACTACAGCATGGTGCAATATTCCGGCCTTTGTTCCTGTAAGCTTTGAGTTTACGAGTTCATGCTGGTTGTGAATGACGTAGTTGTGGAAAGCGTCCTTTACATAGGGAGTTGAATTTTCGCCGCCGAATAGCCTCCACCGATTAGATTCGTTCTCGGTAAAGAGCGGAATCGGTGTGTCCCCGGGGTTGTTCGAGTCGGCCAGAAATACACACGGATCAAGGTTGGGATGAATAAGGAGAAATGTGTCGGGCTTGATAGCAGAGACGCAGGGCTTCGCGGTGTATCCTTCACCCGAGCGGCCCCAGCTCCACGTGTTGCGAAACCATACTGTTGGAAGGAGCCAAATGGGAGCGGCCGTAGTAGCACGGTTGTGAACGGTAATCCGGACCAGTAGATCGTTTGGCCCATTTTTCGCATACTCAAAAAAGACGTCGAAATACTTATTATCATCGAAGATGCCGGTATCAGTTAGCTCGAACTCCGGCTGGAGGCGATCTCGAACGCGATTTTCATGCACGAGCTGATCATAAGGAAACGCATTGTGCGGATACTTGTAGAGTGCCCGCATATACGAGTGCGTGGGAGTTGAATCGAGATAGTAGTAGCACTCTTTGACGTCTTCGCCGTGATTTCCCTCTGTGCCAGCTAGGCCGAAGAGACGCTCTTTAAGAATTGAGTCGTTGCCATTCCAAAGAGCTGCTGAGAAACAGATGCGACACTGACGGTCGGTAATCCCCAGAAGGCCGTCTTCTCCCCAACGATACGTCCGACTGCGCGCCTGGTCGTGAGTGAAGTATGACCACACGGAGCCGTCTGGGGAGTAGTCCTCTCGCACGGTTCCCCACTGACGCTCTGGCAGATATGGCCCCCAGCGCTTCCAGTTCTTGGAGCGACGAGAGTCTTCGTGTAATCGGCGCTCCTCGGCGGTCAGGATCTTTTTAGTCATAGCAGTAGGTTAGATGCGATCTGGCTAAGAAAGGAGGGGTAAAAAGCTTTTGTTGGGCGGGCAGCACCCCGTCCCTCTTGTTTATACGGGGGGCTGGCCAAGAACGCCAGCAAAATCCACGTGTAACATATTGAAATAAGGCGTTGTTCGGCAAAAGCCGTTATGGCAAACCGATAATCTGATACCCTTAAGTAACTGGCCAGACCAGGTAAAACATAACCAGATAAAGTTCGTTTAGGTGCGGTTTAGGTATGTATCGATCGATTGTGGCTCTGGTGATGTGCGGTGTGATGACGACGAGCTCGGGATGTAGCTCCTTTCACGCGGAGCCGCTCGCCATCGGCTCGCTTGGTGGCGCTGCGGCCGGCGCAGGAACGGGAGCGATTGTAGGCAGCCTCATCGCAAATGGCGATGTCGCGATGAGCGCGCTCCTCGGTGGAGCGATCGGTATCCCCGTTGGCCTCGCGATCGGCGCAATCTATGACTATCACAGCGAGCCAACCCAGCGAGAGCGAAATGAAGTGATTATTCAAAAAAATCAGGACGAGATATTTAATCGACAGCGGCAGCTTGATGATCTGCGCGAGCAGATTCGAAATGAAGGCCCGCACGGTAATCCAAGTGAGTCTGACCGACACTATCATTACAACGGTCCGACGTACGGCAGTTATTATCGATAGATTCAGCGTTTTCAGAATCTAGTTTTTCGTGGCACTCTCTTCCGTGAGCGGCTTTATGCTCGCTCAAGGCTGATTGAGAGAATAATATGCCACAGAAAAAGATACGCTCACGCGCCGCGCAGAAACCTTATAAACCAACGATCATAACGCCAGCATCGCGGACATTCCTAGAAAAATACATAAATAATCCATCACCGACGGGATTCGAAGCCGAAGGGCAAAAGTTGTGGAGTTCGTATGTCAGGCCGTTCGTGGATCAGATGGCAGTGGACGCCTACGGATCGGTGTATGGCGTGATCAACCCGAAGGCTCCGTTTAGAGTGGTAATAGAGGCTCACGCAGACGAGATCTCATGGTTTGTGTCATATATTACCGAGAGCGGCCTAATTCATGTTAAGCGCAATGGTGGTAGCGACCATCAGATAGCGCCCTCGAAGCGCGTAAATATCCACACAAAAAAGGGGATGGTAAAAGCGGTATTTGGGTGGCCAGCGATCCATACTCGTCGCGATGGTGGTAAGGAAGAGGCTCCTAATCTGAAGAATATCTGCCTCGATGTAGGGGCGAAGACCAAAGCAGAAGTTGAATCGCTCGGCATTCATGTTGGGTGCGTAATTACGTACGAAGATGAGTTTATGGTGCTCAACGACCGTTATTTCGTTGGTCGAGCTCTCGATAATCGAATCGGAGGCTTCATGATTGCTGAGGTTGCGAGACTCTTGAAGATCAACAAGAAGAAGCTCGATTTCGGGCTCTATATAGCTAACTGTGTGCAGGAAGAAGTCGGACTTCGAGGTGCCGAGATGCTTGTGCATACAATTCAGCCACACGTAGCTATCGTAACTGACGTATGTCACGACACCTCAACACCGATGATCCAGAAAGTAGTGGAGGGGGACACCGCCTGTGGTCGTGGTCCGGTTGTGACGTACGGACCCGCTGTGCACAACAAGTTGCTTGATTTGATTATTGATACTGCTGATAAGCGAAAGATCCGGTTGCAGCGTGATGCGGCGTCTCGCTCCACAGGAACTGATACAGATGCGTTTGCGTACGCGAATGGTGGAGTGCCCTCAGCACTTATCTCCTTGCCGCTTCGATATATGCACACGACAGTCGAGATGGCAGAGATATCTGATGTAGAAGCGACGATTACCTTGATCTACGAGACATTATTGCGCTTGTCTCCAAAGTTTGATTTCAAATACCTTCGCGTCTCGTAGAGACTTCGAGTTTAGAAATCAAATCGGTAAATCTCATCGATGGGTGCTCCAGGCTCAATTTTGTAAAGGCTCTTCAGTAACCCATCGTCGATGCTGTACGCCCATCCATGCAGGATAGGCCTGCGATCGTCGTGCCATGCCTTCTGAATAATGTTTGTTTTGAGCAAGTTTTTCACCTGCTGGAGCACATTCATCTCGACCAACTTGTCAGCTTGCGCGTCGATACTCGAGAGAGCTGAAAGAGTGTCGCTATTAGCTTGATATACGTCCTTTATCTGGCGAAGCCACTCATCGAGAACTCCATATCGATGGCTTGAGAGCGCTGCCTTGATTCCTCCACATCCGTAATGACCGCATACAATTACGTGTTTTACCTTAAGGTACTCGACCGCGAAGGACAGGACGCTCAGTAGATTGAAATCAGTATGGTTTACCAAGTTTGCGATATTTCGGTGAGTGAAGATCTCTCCGGGTTGGGTGCCCGTTATTTCCTCAGCAGGCACGCGACTATCAGAGCATCCGATCCAAAGAAACTCGGGCTTTTGTTCCTTGGCGAGCTCTTCAAAAAAATTAGGAGCGAGCGTGAGCCTTTCCTGAACCCATGCTTTGTTTGCCAGTAAAAGTCTTTTGTACGAGTCCATTACATCTTCCTTTGTTGAATGAGTATTGTGAGCAGATTTGGCATCGAGGAGGGCATATTTCGGAAAGGCTTGGAGAAGTGTTCGTTAGAGGTAAAATCCGTGTAATGCGCTACTAATTCGTCTCTGCTGGATAGTCTATTGCCACCAACAGGAAGAATGTAAGCGCGATTCGAAATTTTCGCGAGATTTTTATTGTATGTTATTCCCTGATGAAAAAAGACTAGTCGTAGCAGTAAAAATAGCCACGCGGTTCGCTAAGTTTGCCGTCGGGAAGATGTGTTGATTCCTTGCTATGGACGCGAGCAAGCCGAGAATCTGACAGATGTAAGGCTTGCTTGATAAGGTCAAGAAGTGAGGCGTCTGCAAACACACTGAAGGAAAATAAAACTGGTCTAAGCTCGTACCTCTCATATGGGGCGATTCTACGAGGCGTACGGCTCTTGGGTCTAAAGTTGGTTCTCTACATTTGCAGCCTCTATACCAAGCGCGCAGAACTCTCTCAGCTGTCAGTTGACTTGCTACTGATAATGCAATATCAATAACGCCCAAGGTGTAGAGCCATATATAAATTAGGTATATATGTCCGGAAATACTAGAGATACCAAGCAAAAGCGAGCGATTCTTTCTGCATTTGAGGAGGCTCATCGCCCTCTAACACCCGTGCAGGTCCAAGCGGCGGTATTACGCGAGCTGCCGAAAGTGAGTCTCGCAACGGTGTATCGAGTCATTAAAACCTTTGTCGAGCAGGGAAGCCTCGTTCCCGTTTCTTTTCCAGGGGCAGCTGATCGTTATGAGAGTAAGGAGTGCGCAGCGCGCCATCATCATCACTTCTTATGTACGAGCTGCGATCGGGCGTTCGACCTTCCAGGGTGCGGATTGAGGGTTTCGAGTGGGTTACCGGATGGCTTTGCGATTAGTCGGCATGAAGTAGTTCTGTACGGCTCCTGCGATAGCTGCAAAGGCGCGACAAGCATATGAACGGGCACTCTAGCGGTATAGTCATCCTAGCTAGGCAGGTTGTTCGATGTTTTGGGTGTGCTCTTAGCATCGGTCTTGCGTCATGGGTAGATTGCACTTACGCCGACGAAAATGACGTCACGCAGCATTCTGATATTGAGTATCACCTCGATAAGGTGATTGTTGAGTCCTCTCCTTTGCAGGACACGCTTTTTAATTCGACTCAGTCAGTATCCGTTCTCTCCGGGGCAGACCTCGACGAGCAAGCGAGAAATTCTCTGGGAGATACCCTTGCGCACCAACCAGGTGTGACCTCATCCAGTTTTGGTCCGGGCGCGGGCAGGCCGATTATTCGTGGCGTAGGAGGAGATAGAGTCCGAATCCTTGAGAATGGCGTCAGCACCCAGGATGTCTCGAGTGTCAGTCCGGATCATCCTACGACGATCGAGTCTAGCCTCGTAGATAAGATCGAAGTGGTACGTGGCCCCGCAGCGCTGCTGTATGGAACAAGCGCTATCGGAGGAGTCGTAAATACATTTGATAAGCGCATCGCCGAGAAGCTTCCCACTAAGCCCGTCAGTGGCACGATGGAGATGCGTGCTGATTCAGTTGATCAGACGCGGTCTGGTGTGTTCGGTCTCGACGCCCCGGCTGGCCCAATCGTGTTTCATGTCGACGGCTTTAAGCGTCGCTCCGGTGATATCGGGATACCGGGCTTCGCTCGAACTGCGGATCTACGGGATTCAGAGCCGCTAGACTATCCTGAGCCAAAAGGGCGTCTGCCTTGGAGTGATACCGATAACAGCAATCTCACACTGGGCTCCTCATATGTCTTCTCAAAGGGCTTCGTCGGTGCTGCAGTCAGTGAATACGACACGAGATATGGTGTGCCTAATGGTGAGCCTGATGTCAGCATCGATGCTACTCGAAGACGAGTCGATGTTCGCGCAGGAGTGCGAGACGTAGGAGATGTTATTGAGTCAGTAATTGCACGAGCTGGTCTTGTTTCGTATGACCATACGGAGTACCAGCGAAGTGACCCTGGCACTCGTTTTAACCAGGATAGTTTTGATAGTCGTCTCGATATCACTCATAAGGAGATCCACTCCCTTCGAGGTACGTGGGGAGTGCAGGTCCAGGGGGCCACATTTGAGGCGATTGGAGAGGAGGCGTTTCAGCCTCCAACCGATACCGGTATATACTCGGCATTTGGCCTCGAGGAGCTGCTCGTGCGTGATGATCTAACGTGGCAGCTTGGAGGCAGGCTTGATTGGAATAACACGTCAACAACTGGGTTTGAGGCTGGAGGGACGGATAATTTCAACGTCGACCAAACCACTCTCAGTCAATCAACAGGGGTAGTCTGGGATGTGACCCCAGACTACGCCGCAGCACTCTCAGTGGCGCACACTGAGCGGGCACCTACTGGCCAGGAGCTCTTTGCTGATGGGCCGCATATTGCGACGGGGGCGTATGAAATAGGAGATCAGAATCTGGGTATTGAGCGCTCTATAGGGACAGATCTTACGTTGCGAAAAAAAGAGGGAGTAGTTCGAGGATTCATCGGGGGGTTCTTTAATCGGTATTGGAACTATATAAGCCTTAATCCGACTGGAGCAGAGGAAGACAATCTGCCCGTATATACGTTTCAGGCTGTTAACGCGGACTTTATTGGCTTTGAGTCACAAGTGGCGCTCTTTGTTAGAGATAGAGCTGGAGAGGAGCTGTCGTTTGATATCCAGCCTGATTATGTGTGGGCCAGAGATCGCAATAACGATGAGTATCTCCCTCGTATTCCACCGTTTCGGTTGCAAATCGGTAGCACCTACTACAACAAAGATATCTGCAGGATTAGGCTCGAGGCGCAGCAGGTTTTTTCACAGAGGAATACCGCGGATTACGAGACCTCGACCGACTCATACACCATGCTCAATCTCTATGTTACTAAAGAGCTACCGTCGATTATGAGAAATCTTGAGGTCTTTGCCCGGGGAACAAACCTACTCTCAGAGAAGGCGCGGAATCATACATCATTTATCAAAGATGTAGCTCCGTTGCCCGGAGCCTCTGCGATGGTCGGGCTACGGATTCGATTTTAGAGTGGTGACGGCACCCGGCTTATAAAAGCACAGCATATCTCCGATGAGGAGCTTCAGAGGTGCAGCTTTACGTAGCTAACCTAGGTTATCAAAAGAATTGCGTAGGGAATCTTCTATGACCGAAGGAATCAGTGCCAGAAGTGCCGGCTCGCGAGAGTCCGGCACTCCCTCTGTGGTTTGGCACTCCTGCCACAGAGGGAGTAACGGCGACTAGGAGCCCAATAAAGACTTTAACTGCTGAGCCTTGTCGGCGCGCTCCCAGGAGAAGCTGCCATCTGCTCCAGCTTCGCGCCCGAAGTGACCATACGAGGCGGTTGGGCGATAGATTGGCTTCAGGAGATCAAGGGAGCGAATGATGCCTCTAGGTGTTAGGTCAAACACTTCCTGAACAGTGGCCGAGATCTTCGCTTCACTGACCTTTCCGGTACCGAACGTGTTTACGTAGACGGATACAGGCTTGGCGACACCAATCGCATATGCCACCTGAACTTCGCACTTGGATGCAAGTCCAGCAGCCACGACATTTTTGGCGATATAACGAGCCGCGTAGGCCGCGGAACGATCTACCTTCGATGGATCTTTTCCTGAGAAAGCTCCGCCGCCGTGTCTGCTATAGCCTCCGTAGGTGTCAACGATAATTTTTCGACCGGTGAGACCACAGTCTCCAACTGGTCCGCCGATAACAAAACGGCCGGTAGGGTTGATTAGATATTTCGTTTTTGAGGTTAGGTACTGACTGGGTATAACTCTCTTAACGATGTTCTCTACGACGTATTCCTCAACATCCTTTAGGGATGCGGCCTCGGCGTGCTGCGTCGAGATAACAATTGTATCAACCGCGTGTGGCCGTCCGTCACGATACTCAACCGTTACTTGGCTCTTAGCGTCTGGCTTCAAGAAGGAGCCTGTCTCGCCTCTGCGAGCGCGCGACAGAGCTCGCATAAGCTGGTGAGAGAGTGATATCGGAAGTGGCATCAACTCAGGTGTCTCATCGCACGCGAAACCAAACATGAGTCCTTGGTCACCGGCGCCTTGCTCTTTGTGAAGGCCCTCGTGTTCATTCACTCCCATGCTGATGTCAGGAGATTGTTGACTGATAAAGGTCATGATTGAGCAGCTCTGGGAGTCGAAGCCAAGCGCTGGGTCATCGTACCCGATGTCCTTGATGACGTTTCTCGCCAAGTGCTCGTAGTTAACAACTTTGGTCGAGGTTATCTCGCCTGCCAGTATCACGACGTCATTCTTAACGAGAGCCTCGCACGCGACGCGCGCTGAAGGGTCTTCTTTTAAAAAGGCGTCGAGCACTGAGTCGCTTAGTTGATCGGCGACCTTGTCTGGGTGTCCTTCTCCCACGGATTCTGAGGTGAAGAGGAAGTCTTTGAGGGTCATGAAGTAGTCTCCTAGCTTTAGCTCGTTAGGGATATTTGGCGCAGAATACGCCGTAACTCCCGATTTGGACAAGCGGAAACCTGAACCGTTGTTATTAAGATGCTGTTAGAATGCAAGGGGCTCTCGGTGATATCAAAATGGTGCTTTCTAGCCCGTAATCGCCCAGTTGCTTGATGCCTAGAGCTAGAGGTCTCGGTGTTTTACACTTACGAGGTAGTCTGCGCCCGATACTTTGGCGCTGAGAGCTTCGGCGATAGCCACGGAGCGGTGCTTGCCACCAGTGCATCCGATACCCACGTTAAGGTACGCCTTACCTTCGAACTGATATTTCGGAAGGAGAAAGCCAAGTAGCTCAGCATAGCGCGAAACAAATTCCCCCGCGTCGGGGGAGGCGAAAACGTAATCTTTCACCTCAATCTCACGACCGTCGCGTTCTCGGAGCGATTCTATAAAATGCGGATTGCGAAGAAACCTGACATCAACAATCAGGTCGCAGTCGAGAGGGATTCCGTGCTTAAACCCGAAGGAGAGGAAGTTAACTCGCAAGTGCCTTCCTTTAACAGTTCCTAGACTCTCAAGGAAATCTCGCAGCTCACGTTTCAGCGCGTGAACGTTGAAGGATGATGTGTCTACGACGAGGTCCGCCGTCTCTTTGACCGGCTGTAGTCGAGCGCGCTCGCGCTCGATCGTGTCTTCGAGGGACTTATCTTTTACTGGGTCAAAGCCGGGGTGTGGGCGACGAGTTTCGCTGTAGCGTTTAACGATTGAGCGGGTGTCCGCGTCGAGAAAGATGACTTTGAGGTTCTGCGGACGATGGGGGCCAGAGCCAATCAGGGGCAGAATGTGTTTGCGGCTCTCCTGTGAATCGATATCAAGCAGGAGGGCAGTGTTGGCATATCGAGCGCCAGACGATGCGGACAAAGCGAGGAAGCTCGTCACTAAGGGCACCGGGAGATTATCCACCACGTAGTACCCGCTGTCACCGAGTAGGTCCATGGCGGTAGATTTGCCAGCTCCCGATAGCCCTGTGACTATGATGAGCGATGTAAAATGTGAAAATGATTCGAGCGAGCTCAATGGTGACTGGTGACCTTCTCTTTATGTTTGCGCAGTTGCTGCGTGAGTGAGTCTGTAAGCATATCAATAGACGCGTATAGATCTTCGCTCTCTTCCTTTACAATAAAGTCAGCGCCTGAGAGATGCATCGACAATTCTGCTATCTGGCGGCTCTTTTCTACCTTGAGCACCATATGAGCTTCGGTGTCTTGATGCGCAAACTTCCGTACACAATGCGTGACCTTGTCAGTTGCATACTGCTTGATGGCATCTGTGGCATCAAGATTTAAAAAAGCTATATTTATGTGTACGGATTTTGATGAGTCGCCCATGGTTCCTCCTAATGTGAGCTACACGTGTTTTTTAAAAAAATCTGAAAACGCCTAGTGGAAAATCCAAAGAAAGCGGGCGGTGCGTCGAAATGAAGAACGAGTGGTGTTGATGTCATGAACCCTCTCTCTTCAAAAATAACCACGCTCTCACTGAAAGGCAAAGAGAAAGTGGGTTTTTTAGAATAGGTGAAGACCCGGTAGTAGTATCGTGTGCGGTGAAGGAAGAAGGCCCTAGCAGCATCTAAGAAGTGATTCGGCGGTTTTGCGTGGCGCCATAATGTTTTACAGCTTCTTCGCGCAAAATAGTCGTGCCAGTTGTTGCAGACTCACGTAACCCCCTGATTGTGCAACTCTATGGCCTTGGTTTGTAGCGGCTACAGTATTTGTTTGCGCTGCGAAGACGAGGGGATGCCCAGCGTTTCTCGATATTTGGCTACAGTGCGTCGGGCGATATCGATATTTTTGGCCTTAAGCATATCGACAATCTGCTGATCGCTAATGGGGCTCGTGGGGGATTCTGCCGCAATTATGTTTTTGATCTGATCCTTCACAGACGACGAAGAAATATCGCCCGCGTCGGTTTTAATCCCCGAGGTGAAGAAAAACTTGAGCTCAAAAAGACCTTGAGGAGTGTGAACATACTTCTCGGTAGTAACGCGGCTGACAGTAGATTCGTGCATCCCAATGTCATCTGCTACATCCTTAAGCACTAACGGCTTGAGGTGAGAAACGCCGTGTTCAAAGAAAGCTCGCTGAAATTTTACAATGCTCTCTGTTACTCGAAATATTGTTTGCTGCCGCTGTTGAATACTTTTAATCAGCCACGAAGCAGCACGTACTCGCTCCGTTAAGTACGCTTTGTGCTCGTCTTGCGATGAGCCTGCTTCCTTAAGCAAGCTAGTGTACATGGGATTAATCTGCAACCGTGGAACACCTTCTTCGTTGAGTGTTACTACAAAATCTCGACCTACCTTTTGTACGTACACGTCAGGCACGATGTAACGAACTGCCTCGTCTGCGAAGGGGCGACCTGGGCGAGGTTCAAGAGTCCTTATCATCGCGATTGCGCGCGCGATATCCTCGCGTGTTACGCCCTCTGTCTTGGCAATCGCGTCGTATTTTCGCTTTTCTAATTTATCTAGATGCGAGGAGATGATGCGTGACTCAAGTCCGTTTGATAATCCGCGCGCCTCAAGCTGTGTTAGGAGACACTCTTGAAGATTCTTCGTGCAGCATCCAATCGGGTCGAGAAATCGTAGCGTGTCAGCCACCATGGCGACATCTTCGGCCGGGCATCCGCAAATGCTAGCGAGTTCCTCGAATGAGCAATCGAGAAATCCATCGCGGTTGAGGTTCCCGACGATGTTTTGAGCGATCATTACGTCCTCGGATGAGAAATCTTGGAACCGAATTTGGGCGAGCAGATGCTGCTCTAGAGTCTCGTTCTGAGTAGCTACGACCTCTGGTGGTTGGCGATCCTCAAAATTTGAGGCGCCTTTGGCCGATGCGGAGCCTTGGTAATCAGTAAAGTTCTCAGAGTAATCCTCCCAGTCTACCTTTGGTTCCGAGCTTGAGGCGTTCGAGGAGTCTTCGGAGTCGGGTGTGCTCAGGGGCCCGGAGAGAACTGTTGGTCCTACCTCCATGCCCTCTGGTGCAGATGGACTGGCTTTGCTCTCGAACTCCTCTCGGTTCTCTTCAAGTACCGGATTCTCCAGTAGTTCCTTCTGGATCGCCTCTTGGTATTCCAAGCGACCGAGTTGGAGCAGCTTGATCGCCTGCTGAAGCTGGGGCGTCATTAAGAGCGACTGTCCCATCTTCTGTACGAGTTTGTGCTCTAACCCCATGGCGTTCCTTTCATTTCTGCAGACCAGGCTGTGTCAGCTTTTGGTCACAGGTGTTCTAGTCTAAATCATTTCCTCTCTAATAGATGTCAGAAGTAGGGGGGAAGGGAGTAAGAAAATGGAGCTCGTTAGCAAAAACTGGACCGAGGCGGGGCTTGCTCCATTAAATCAGATAGTTAGTAGGTGTCGTGAATTGGCAACGGCGGTCTTTTCAGTTGTATGGCACGGATGGTGGCGATAATCAGCTCTGAGCTCTCCTGCTTGCTTTGGGAGCGTCCGACGAGAGTCAGCGAGACGAATGTTTGACGCGTAGCTCCTCGCTAGAGACATGACGCGGGGAAGAGTCGTAAGGGTAGGTAAAAGTGTATCACGACAAGCAGCCACAGCGACCAGCCAGGGTTATACTGATATCAGGACCCGGGGGAGCGGGCAAAACGTCCATGGGCGAACGGATTGCGCGTGTGCCTGGTTGGTGCCACATCGCTGAGGATTCGGTGTGGGATGAAATGCCGCGCGACCCACACTCACCCAGGACTGAAGCCGAGAAGGCTGCGGTGCAGCGACGAGTGGTTGCGTTAGTTGCGCAAAGAGTCCACGAAAGCACAAATGTCGCACTGGATTTCATATTGTATGAGGCGCCACCTCAACCGATCGTATACTACCAAACGGAGCTAGCGAAGCTCGGAGTCCAGGTCATAACGTATGTGCTATGCCCATCTGTCGAGCAAATTCTCGAACGGCAGGCAAAGCGTGGCAATTCTCACGACTCCCAAGCTGGACTCTCCGAACGAAGACGAAATGCACAACACCAAGTAGCGTGTGCGAGATCCGCTGATATTGACTGCGCGTGGTTAGTGGATTCGTTAGATAATTCAATTGAGATGACGTACCAGCACTTCTTTCGCGCACGAGTGGAAGAGTAGTGTGTTCCTGGCGCTAGCTATGATTGTCCCACAGCGGCGTGATCAATCGTTTTCAAAGAGCAACGACTCACGCTCTGACGCGAGTTTGTGCACGATGCAAACTAGGGTTCCTGGGCTTCTATCGAGCGATCAGGTTGCACGATGAATGTTCTCGATATCTGCGACTGGCCAGCTGGGCTCAGGTACTCCTGTGAAGCGTATTGGATTCCCTGTTTGTGGATGGAGAGCGAGACTCGTTCGCCCGCCATGACCCGGAGGCCAACACCACACGTTCCTTCATTGGTTGTGACGCACGAAAAGCTACCGACTGACGAGATTACACGAAGGGTCGTATTGGCCTGCGGTTTTCCGGCGACGTTGACTATTCTCGCACGAAGTGTGAACGACAGTGGTTCGTTGGCTCGTCCGGTAAATCCGGCGAACTCCGCCCCTCGAGTTCCAAGGCCTGTGCCGATAGTGCCTCCTCCGCAGGCGCTGCTTGTGAGGCAAATAAGTGTGAGGAATAACGACGCGAGCTGCTTTCTCATATCAGAATCCTGATGGTTTCTTGCTTCGCTCTACTCGAGCGAAGCAACTTACAATAACTTTGCAACCAGCTGTCTTCCCCGGTTGAGGGCGAATATCGCCATCGTGTTCGGACAGCATAGAGCGGGCTTTTTGATGGAATAGCGCCCCTTCATCGAGTAACCAGTCCTGCACCGATGACAGGGATTCCTCGTACACATTATCAAACTCTGTGCGGGCGTGGAGGTTTGGAACTCGTGGTTGTAGCAGGAGATTCTGTTCGACTGAAAGAGAGAGGTCGTCGACATCTCGAGCGAGAATTTCATACCCTCGGCCAATGTCACGCGTAATTTCATGGCCAGGGGCTATTAATTTAAGCCCGTGAGGAGTTCTTTTTACCACACCCATGCGTTCCACTTGCGACAAGATGCTGCTGGGATGAACGTCGCTGGTCACTTCGCGTACCAGCGCATAGAAGCTTTGCGGAGATCCATCGATTTCAAGTACACGCGGAGATCCAGAAGCTGTACGCCAGTCCCGCTGATTCTCCCAGGCCGTTAGCACCTTGCGGACGGCGCTATCAGATTCAACGGGGAGGGTCTCATGAGAGATGATTCTGTCCACGTCCCGTCGGTGCAGGCCAGTGGCGACACTAATACGACTGATGTTGACCTTGGCACCCTCCTGGACTAGCTGCTCCTGTGCTGTGAGGACAAAGGCTGTTTTGGCACTCTCTAGGAAATCCTGAATGCCAAAACCAGTTCTGAGACATAGACGCGCGACTGGGCGAAGCATGATGAGCAGTAGGGAGTGCACTGTTTTTGCGTCCAGCCTCATATGTGTAATCATACCATAAATAGATGCGAGGGCACTAAGGGATGACGACGATAGTACAGAAAATAAACAACTACCTGACTTCATTGTCTAATCCGGTTGCTCTAGTGCCGATCACCTGAACTATCAAGCTCGTGAGGCGTAAGAAGAGCCTGGTGTAACTTCTGGGCTACGTCGTTCAACGCTATTCGTTGCGCCTGACCAAGCGCGCTCGATGCGGAGTGTTCGGAAGTTCCGCCTATTCCCAAGATCTGAGTCGATGACTGCTCGTCAACCGTGACGAATCTGCCGTTGGCAGAGAACGACAACAGTATTCGGTGAGTGTTAACATCAATTATCTGAATATCAAGACCAACCATTCCCACCGTGCGAGAAGATGACTCGTGATATTCGGGGTTAGCTGCGGCTACACCAACGCCGCTCCATAACAAGCCCGGCTCGCCGGTAACAGCGCCTGCAATTGCAGCGACGAACCCAATCCACCCAAATGAGAAGTCTCTACTCGTCGAGTCTCTCTCTGCCAATTCATTGTATTCCGTAGTCGATGCGCGCACCATGTAGGGTCCCATCTGCGAGCCTCGTGGTATCGCTTTGCCGCCCGGCACAGAATCATAGAGCACAAAGTTTCCAACACGAGATAGTGTCGTTGTTAGCTGTGCTGCGATGCGTTGATCGCATGAGGTTGAATCGACAATAATACTTACTCGAGGTTTGGTAGGGTCATAAGGTAGAGAAATCTGCTCGACGCTTGCAGAGGCAGGACCGTTTGCTAAAGCCCGTGCGTCTAGTGGAGTCCTTGATGAGCAGGCCGAGGTCGTTACGGCAAGGCAGATAAGGCTCATTAGAGTGGAGTGGCAGCGATATGTCTTCACGGTAATCCTTGGGGAAATAGTTGTCTTCTTGTCTTGAGGCAGCGCTCGAAAATCCGAGCGCTGCTGTATTAGTGCGAGTAGTTAATTGACCTGAAGATTGCCCTCGAACACTGCTTGGCAGCTGGCACCATCAACGTTGCGACGTAAGGTCGCTGTATATCGGAAGTTTGCTGTATAGTCGCTGAGCACTGGCCCTGCTGATATGACATGAGTGGTTGTGACACCGGCGCGGCGATCAAGTTTTCTGGTGCTGACAGAAAAGCCAGCTCGATTGCCTCTCCCTGTGAGCTTCATCCCGCCGGAGTCTTGCACTATGAATCGGTATCCACTTTGTCGCACAGAGAAGAGAGCATTAAATGCATCTGATGTTCCGACGCAGCTGGTGCTTACAAGGTAGAAGGTGCCATGGACGATGGCTGTACTCGATGCGCTCATTCGTTGCCCAGAGCTCGTCTGCGACATTGCCTGCGCTTTCGCAGGATGTGAGGTCTTAGCCCACGTAGTGTCGGCGAGTGCCGCACTTCGAGTCGTCAGAATAGAGGCAGCTACGAAGATGGTCTTGGTGATGATTGAAACAGAACGCATGATGTACTCCTTATAAAAATGGAACATTTACCCATATTCGTCGGAGCCGGTTTATCTGCTTCTGTTTTTTTAAGAAAATGCGTAACTAGTTAATAATACGCGTGTTTTCGCCAGCTGATTTTTAAACTGCCGAGGCTTTGCACCTAGCGCATGAGTATTTGTCGCGATTAGAGCCGGAAATCTCCCCCGAGGTAGTATCGCCTCGCGCGCTCGGAGTTTGCGATTTGATCAGGGGTTCCCTCTTCAAGCACCTTTCCGTCAACGAGGATATACGACCGATCACAGATCCCTAGGGTCTCTCGAACGTTATGATCGGTGATAAGCACTCCAATCCCTTTTGCCTTTAACTTCCACACGATCTCTTGGATGTCCTTAATCGCTAGGGGGTCGATGCCGGCGAATGGCTCATCCAGAAGGATGAACTGAGGGTTGCGAGCTAAGCATCTACTGATTTCAACTCGGCGGCGCTCTCCGCCTGAAAGAGCACTGGCCATACTTGAGGACAGGTGAGAAAGCCCCAGCTCTTCGAGTAATTCGGTAAGGCGAGCCTCACGCTCTGTGGACGAAGGAAAATCCATCGTCTCTAGAATTGACATGACATTGTCCCGAACTGAAAGTTTGCGGAACACAGAGGCTTCTTGGGGCAGGTAGCCGATGCCGAGTCGTGCTCGAGCATACATCGGCTGCTTGGTGATATCTGAATCATTTAGGGTTACAGAGCCGGTATCGGGGGCTGCCAGTCCGACGCACATATAAAATGTCGTGGTCTTTCCAGCGCCGTTGGGGCCTAAAAGGCCAACGACCTCTCCTGCGTGTACTGATACGCTCACTCCGTTGACTACACGTCTCCCGCTGTAGGCTTTGGTGACGTTATTCGTTTTGAGCGTCGTCATGTTGCTATCGAAAATCAGTGGCGTCTGCGAGTGTGAAATGGTCTCTGCGGGTGATCGTGATGCTCGTGCACTGAATGCTCTGAGTCAAGCATGGTCTTTAGTATCTGAGCTCTTTGCGTATCCTCTCGGGAGAATCCTGTAATTTCTAGGAGGCTAATCAGCTCATGGAGCAGGGGCGAGCGTTTGTAAGAGCCAGCTTTGAGATTTTTCGGCGCTATTGTGCGCACTTTTGTCCAAAGGGTTAGAAGCATGACGATTCTTTCACGCTCCTTTCGGGGCACCATCAGATGAGTGAAGCATTCGCTTAAACGCTCGTTTAGATCGGCCGATGTCGTGATTGACTCCGCTAGGTCACGCAGCCAAATCGAATCGCCAGAGGCAAAGAGGCCGATAATAGAGAGCACAACGGTGGGCGAGATGTCGGCCCCTTCCACGATAGCGTCATCTATCTTTTCCATGCAGATACTAAAATCGCTCTCAGCGGAAAGGAGTCGCCCACTGTTTTCTAATAGTTCAGGAAGTAGGTGCTCGAGGAGCCCAGTTTCTCCGAGAAGTGATAAAATTGTCAGAAAACATCCAGACGTGAGATCTTTTTTAAGTTCATCAAAAACTCGAACTTGCGAGCTTTGATTGATCAACTGGGCGTTGGCAACGATGGAGGACCAGCATTGGGGATCGATATGGAACCCGTTTCGTGCTGAGTGTCTCACCACACGAAGCATACGCACTGGGTCTGTCTCTTATACACATCTCCGAGCCCA
>OMII01000060.1 GCA_900299055.1 Pseudomonadota bacterium
ATACGGAATCACCTCATTTGCCGAGAGCTTCATCATCTTCTCCGGCGGACCTGACACTGTGATCGACACCTCTGCCGGCTCAACAACGAAATTTCCGAGACCTCTCGGAATACGCACCTCCACAGGACGATCAACAAACTGAAGCTGGGACGGCATCTGCCCCACTACCACTCGAGCTGATACTACCGAGGTAGACAGACTTATCGATGAACCTGGACTTCTCAGCTGTCTTGAGAGCTCTGTTGTCTGCGAAATCTCACTTACATTGACTGGCTCGGTTTCGATTGCCTTGAGATTCTTCACCTCGGTTCGCGGGCCCTTTACGGTTACACTTCTCGGAGTAACTTCGATACCCTCTAGCACAAGAGACGACCCCAGTTGTCCAAAGCGAGGGACCTCGACCTTAACCTCTCGCCGTTCAATCGAATCAAAAAACAGGTCCACTTGTTGGGGTTCAATACTCAAAACCTCCACTGAATGCGGTAACGATATGTCTCCTGGCTTCAGCGACACGGTTACTCGGTCATCGACATCATCAGGCAGCCTGGCCTGGAGAGCTGGCGGAGATGAAGCCAGGGGCCCGACGAGAAATGATGGGCCCTTGATCGTGACCTGAACCCCCCTCTTGGTCGGCTTTACGAGAACCTTATCCTCCGGTGCGTTCTTCACCTCGAGTGGCACAAATAAGCTCACAACACTGGCATTACCCGCGCTGTGAACCGCATAGGCCAAAAGCAACGCAATCAACAACGAAAGGGCTTTAAGTGGAACCTCGCGCGTCATGCCACCCCCTTATTATCGGACGGCCTGCGCGACTCAACAGAACTAGAATTGGTCTCCAAAAGAGATTGTAGTGTTGGTGTGTCGAGATTTCGATACTGCTTTCCGTCGATGAAAAGCGTGATTGACCCCGACTCCTCTGAAACCACGATCACCATCGCATCTGCTCGCTCGGTTAGACCAACAGCCGCCCGATGACGAGTCCCGAAACTAGGATCAAGATCCGGATTCGAGCTAAGAGGTAGTACGCAGCCTGCCGCTTTAATCGTCCCTGCCTCGATAATCACCGCTCCGTCATGAAGCGGAGTCTCTTTGACGAAGATGCTATACAAGAGCTTTCTGCTGAGGCGCGCATCTAACACCACCCCTTTTTCAATAAACTCATCCAGCCCTACGTCTCGCTCCACTACGACGATGCTCCCAAGCTTCGCTTTCGATAGTCGACCGACGGCTACCGATATCTCCTCGAACATATTTGGCGCTTCAACTCGCGAGTTCTTAAAGAGAAAAGGCTGCACTCCTACCTTTGTGAGCGTTCGACGGATTTCGTCCTGAAAGATCACAACTATCACGAGGATGATAGAGCTGAGAAAATTATCGATTATCCATGCAAGAGTAGTCAGACCTAAAGGCTGCGAAACAAAGTAGACGACCGCGATCAGCGCCAGGCCGAGAAGCATCGGAACGGCTCGCGTTCCGCGAATAACCAGCAGACCTCGATACACGAGAAACCAGACAATAGCGATATCGATCGTCTTGACGATGTAAGGGAATAGTCTACCAATACCTAACGATTGAAAGTCCATGAACTCACACCACTACCGTCGCCAATCGGCGACGCCCACTCACTCGTCGAAAGCATCGCCTAGGCGGCAACCGACACACCCCCGGTAGATTCGCCTCCACTGGGTGGCCCACCTTTTGGGCCTGGCGTCAAAGTCTCGCCCCGAAGAATGCGCTCGATATCGTCCGAATCAAGCGTCTCACGCTCCATGACAGCCTTGGCGAGACTGTGCAGCGTCTCGAGATGATCTCCAACTATCTTTCGGGCAACACTGTACTGACTCTCCAGGATTCGTTTCACCTCTTGATCTATCTCAAGTTGAATCGCCTCGGAATGCTCTCTTGGTTTACCGATATCCCGACCGAGGAAGACGTGCTCTTCCTTGGTGTCGTAATGGATCGGCCCGAGGGCGGCACTCATACCCCACTCGCAGACCATTCGCCGTGCAATCTCTGTAGCTCTCTGAATATCCGAGCTCGCGCCCGTATTCATCTCATCGAACACGAGCTCCTCCGCCACTCGTCCGCCGAAAAACACCGCCAGCTGGTCCATCCAGTAAGACTTCGAGTACGTGTGCTTATCCGCCTCTGGAAGTTGCTGCATCAAACCAAGCGCCATACCACGAGGGACGATCGTCAGCTTATGAACCGGGTCAGCATTTGAGAGCTTCTTGGCCACCAACGCATGCCCAGATTCATGGTACGCCGTCGTAAGCTTCTCCTTCTCCGATAGCAGCATCGAGCGACGCTCAGCTCCCATCATGACTTTGTCTTTTGCGTATTCAAAGTCCGACTTCTCTACGACTGACTTATCCCTTCGTGCAGCATACAACGCGGCTTCGTTAACAAGGATCTCGAGATCTGCGCCAGAAAACCCGGGCTTGCCCCTCGCAATGACGTTCAAATCTACGTCTGGCGCAACCGGAACGCGCTTCGTGTGTACCCGCAGAATCCCGAGTCGCCCCTTAAGGTCCGGTCTCGGTACGACTACCCGACGGTCGAAGCGCCCCGGCCGTAAGAGGGCCGGATCGAGAACATCTGGCCTATTGGTCGCGGCAATCAGAATCACACCTTCATTACTCTCAAATCCATCCATTTCGACCAGAAGCTGGTTGAGTGTCTGCTCTCGCTCATCGTGACCTCCTCCCATTCCGGCGCCACGATGCCGTCCTACGGCATCAATCTCGTCGATAAATATTATACACGGAGCATTCTTCTTGCCCTGGATGAATAGGTCTCGTACGCGAGAAGCCCCGACTCCAACAAACATCTCGACGAAGTCTGAGCCAGAGATACTGAAAAACGGAACGCCCGCCTCACCTGCGATGGCCTTCGCAAGAAGCGTTTTTCCTGTTCCAGGCGATCCAATCAACAAGACGCCCTTGGGGATTCTTCCGCCAAGCTTCGTAAATTTCTTCGGATCCTTCAGAAAATCGATGATCTCCTCAAGCTCGCCTCGAGCTTCATCAATCCCTGCAACATCGGCGAATGTCACCTTTTGCGAGCTCTCGGTCAGCAGCTTCGCTCTCGACTTGCCAAAACTCATTCCCTTACCAGCGCCCATTTGCACCTGCCGCCAGAAGAAGAACCACAATCCGACGAAAAAGAGAATCGGCAGCACATTCAGCAGAAACAACATGTACGACGACTGATCTCCGGGGTCAGTAACTTCTATATCAACGGAACTTTTCCTTAGAAGTGGTATGAGTGACTCATCCTGCGGCGGTGTCGTCGTGCGGAACTTGCGGAACTCTCCGCCTTTATCCTTATACTCTCCAACTACTGTGCTCCCTTCGATTCGTACAGCGCGAACATCTCCGCTCTCAACCTGTTGAAGAAAGTCGCTGTACGTCAGATGAGTCGATCGATCAGTATTACTTTTTGCCAGGCTGTATCCCATCAATGAGAGCAGCACCAGAAAAACCCAAAACAATCCGTTCTTCGTCACGGGCACACCTTAATCACGTATCCACATCCGCCTCCATGGCGGAGTCATCTGCATCGCTCCTATGGGATCCCACGGCGGTCTCAGCAGACCGAGGCACGACACCCGGGTACTATACCCAAAAGAGTTCATACGGGCACCGTTTATTTGCCGAAATATGTAAAAATGCCGGCAGGTTCGGCGCTCTAGGTGGTGGGGGCGAGCCGCTCCAACCGCACTTGCGCTTTCGATACAACAAGAGTAAGCGACGGGCCGAGCTGGATGACTCCCTCTTGAGACAAAAGCACCTCAACGATTGCCTTGGCTTTGTGAGCGCCCACGGTGTGTCCAAGGAGCGGTGTAAAAACCCCCTGTGCGATTCTCCACCTCACGGCAACAGGCGCCCGCTCCAAGGAGTCCCTCAGACGGGCCGACCACAAGCTAGATCCATCCTCAAGAGGCCCCACCTTAGCAACCTCAACCTCGGCTAAATACTGAAGAGCATCACAGTCGTCCGCCACCAGGCGAGCCTGCTCTGACAAAATCCATACGATGGAGGGGTCAAAACGCTCTTTAAGTAGTGGAAGCAACTCTGCGCGAACTCGATTTCTCACAAACGAAACGTCTGAATTCGAAGGGTCCTCGACGAACTCAAGCCCATGCTCTGTGACATACTCCTCTATCTGAGGGCGCGAAATACCGATGAGAGGTCGCAGGCAACTCCGAACGGGATCCGCATATTCGATCGTGTTCAGCTCCTTATTTGCAAGCAGCCGCATGAGCAGCGTCTCCGCGACGTCATTGGCGTTGTGCGCCGTTACGACAACGTCAAGTCCTCGTACCCGCAGCACGTCTGCAAACGTCTGGTAGCGACGAGCTCTCGCCCAAGCCTCGAGATTCTCCCCCGCCGGCCTATCCTCAAGCTCAACCTGGTGGCACTCGATGCCCAGACTCCGACACAACCCGCTAACAAAGTCAGCATCACGACCACTATCAGGTCGCAGTCGGTGGTTAACGTGACACACTTCGATCGTGAGTCCCAGCAAGCGCCGCACCGACATGAGTCCATGCAACAAAGTGACTGAATCTTTGCCTCCAGACACGGCTACCAAGACCCTGGAGCCGGATGCCACGGATTGCTTGAGGGCGGTCTGTACCGAGATACGACGACGAGACACTACGTATGCCCAAGCTTAAGGCTGCGTTGCCGGCTTACGTATTCCATCGAGAGCGTATGCACCCGGTCCCGTGTAGAGCAAACTAATCGTAGCAGCCAAGAGGACCACGTCTTTGTTGAAGATATCGGTTGAACCGGGGAAAACGCCAAATGCGCAGACAAACGACACCAACAGAAAACTCGCCATCATACCCACCATGGTTGTCCAAAGACCCAGGAGCAGAGCTCCCCCGACAAATACCTCCACATAGGGTAGAAGCACTCCGTACAGTGACGATATGTTGTCAGGCAACACCCCAAAGGTCTTTACCTGGGCGACGAACGCAGCAAGCATCTGCAGCTTGCTCAACCCCGCTAGCAAGAAGTACGCCCCTATGACGCAACGAGTGATCATTGGACCATACATCGCCGGGCCAATCGGCTCATTCATCTTAATCGCCATGGCATCCTCATTAAAACACTCTGTCCCGCCCTAGATTCCCCCAAAATCGAGCTTCACACAATGCCTTTTGAACTAGCCACAAAGAGGCTAGAGTACCGACAACTTTAAACAATAACTCGATTCAACACCTCACAAAGAGCGATTCGATTCGGTCAAGTATGGAACACACCTCAAGCACCCCTCCCTCTGAGATCTTTCAATCCATCAAGCGAGAGCTCCACCGACACATCGTCGGTCAGGATAGGCTTTTAGACCGGCTCTTGATTGCGCTCCTCGCTGACGGCCACATTCTACTTGAGGGCGTTCCTGGCTTGGCAAAGACCCGCACTCTTCTTGCCCTTACGCAGGTCTTCGATGCGCAAATGAGCCGCATACAGTTTACACCTGATCTCCTACCCTCTGATGTGATCGGTACCGAGGTGTATCGTCCGCAAAGCGGAGACTTCGTCACGCGTAAAGGGCCGGTCTTCACGAACCTGCTTCTTGCCGATGAGATTAACCGCGCCCCTGCAAAGGTCCAGTCAGCACTCTTGCAGGCGATGCAAGAACGTGAGGTCACTATCGGAGAGACCACCTTCTCACTTCCGGAGCCCTTTTTGGTACTAGCGACCCAGAACCCTATTGAGCAGGAGGGAACATACGCCCTGCCAGAGGCGCAGGTAGACCGGTTTCTGATGAAGGTCAAGCTCGGTTACCCCTCATTCGATGAGGAAGTTGAAATTATTGATCTAGCCTCCCGAGAACGACAATCCCAGCCGATCCTCTCAAAGATATTACCAATAAGCGCACTACCAGAGCTCCGCTCGCACGTACAGCAAGTGTATACCGACCCAAAGATCGACCGTTACATCGTATCTATTATCCACGCAACACGGGCCGGAGATTCGTACGGCCTTAAGGGACTAATAGAATGGGGAGCTTCTCCGCGCGCCAGTATTGCCTTAAAGACGTGTTCCAGAGCCTTGGCATTTCTGAAAGGCAAGACGTTTGTTACGCCCGATGACGTCAAGGAGATAGCGCTAGACGTGCTCAGACACCGGGTGCTTGTGACGTTCGAAGCGGAGGCCAAAGGTATAGACAGCGATGAGGTAATTCGGGTTCTACTTTCAGCTGTTGCTGTTCCGTAATAAAGGAACGATCCAATGAACGCGAGTATCTCGACTTCAAGTACTGAAATTCGACGAATACAGCTTCGCACCAACAGGCTTATCACCGGGGATCTGCTGGGCCAATATCGTTCTGCATTTCGTGGCACCGGACTCATATACTCTGAACTCCGAGAATACCAGCCCGGAGATGATGTGAAGCACATTCATTGGAAAGCCACAGCGCGAACAGGCACCGCCTTTGTCAAATCA
>OMII01000061.1 GCA_900299055.1 Pseudomonadota bacterium
AGATGAAGTAGGCTTAGTAGCGCACAGCCGCCCAGGAGCACACACGCGAAGATCGCTACGTCTCGATTCATGCCGCCCCCCTTCGTGAAGCTGGTTCAGATCGAGTCGCCTGGTGTGGTTTTGGCTCCAGCAAAAGCGTCTTGTCTAGTCGCCCCAGGTGAACTCCGGCTTTCGAGAGCACCTCTTCAAAATAACTGTTCCATGACTCAACTAGCCATAGAGGCTCGTCACTAGAATGGTCGACCCGAAAAATAGGTTTAATTTGGATAGCACCTTCTACAAAGTGTCCGACTTCAATAACTTCTCCAATCCTCGGCTTACCGGTACGTTTGTCGCGATACATCCAAACTACTATATCGACAGCGAGAGCTATCTGCTGGCGTATGATATCAATAGCTACCGATTTTTGCGCTCTTCCTAGTAGAGACTCTAGACGAACCAGAGTCTCCTTTGCGTTGCGAGCGTGAATCGTAGACATCCCAGTGTGGCCAGTTTGCGCGCTCTCCAGGAACGCTTCTGCCGCAAATGGTGTGCGCATTTCTCCCAGAATCACTCGATTGGGGGTCATTCTCAGAGTTGTTTTTATATGCTCTTGGAGAGTAACCTCGCCGACGCCTTCAACATTGGGAGGGCGCGAGACAAGTGCACGAAGAAACGAGTGGTTGAAATTAAGTTCCGGAGTATCCTCGACGGTAACGATTGATTCGGTTGGATCGAACTGGGTGCCGAGTCCCTTGAGTAGTGTTGTTTTGCCGGTACCGGTTTCTCCAGCGATAAGCATCGTGGCGTGACCCCATCGGGTCAGAGATGCTAAGTACTCAATTACGACCCGGGGTGCGAGCTCGAAGCCAATAAGCATATCAAGTGTTGTATCGGCTAGTCGGGGAACACGGATCGAGAGAAGGGGACCACAGCCTACACAGACGCTTTCGTGCACCGCACAGATTCGAATGCCATCCTCAAATGCACCGTCCACGGTGTGTTGCTGAGTCGAGAGCGATTTGCCCAGCTTAAGAAGCAGCCTATCGACAAACGCCAGGTATGCCTCCCGATTTGGCCAATGCAAGCCGGTAGCCTCGCTGACTTTACCTCGCTGTAGTACTACCGTGTTATAATCATAGACGTGGATATCTGTTACCCTAGCATCCTCTATCAAAGGTTGCAGAACTCCCCACCCAGCCAAATCCGTACGGAGATGAAGGATTAGATCCGCCCGCGCAACGTCAGTTAGACTTTCTCCGAGCTCTTGAGCAACTTTATCGATGGCAGCGCCGATTGCACGCTCAGTAGCGATGGCGTCGAGAGAAGACGCTTGTTGGTGTGCGCTTCGCCCTAGTTCGCTTCGTGCAGCTTTGAGTAGGTCCGCGCCAGGAGGAGAGAGGGTGTTTTTAGCCTTCGTCTGCCGGGTGATGTTTGCTGTGACGGGCGGTATGACAGCATTCGTTGGTGTCATATCGTCCTGGATAGGTTCTGCGCTCTTCGTCGCCGCTCTCTGTCTAGGGCCCGGCTGCTTATTTCCAGGTGCTGAGAAAAGTTCCCAGAGAAACCCGCTATCATCCTTGAGTGAATCAGTCATGTGCTACAGCTCTCCTCTATTCCATAAGATCTCTATCAGCAGCGGTCATACTCTCTGGTTCCGCATTTAGATCGACTGCTCGTAATGTGGCTTGCCAATTTTGGCCAGTGCCACTTTGAGAGAGAAGGTCTACACGAATGAACTTAAGGAGCTGCACGCAGCCGTTTCCGTTTGGAAAGTCGGTAGTCACGGCAAAGATCATTCGCTGGGATGCCAAGGGAATAGTAGTGTCGGACAGAATAGTACTGAACACTTGGGAGATCTGGGCATTTCCTGTGCCCGCCGAGACATGATTTCCGGCGCGAATCTGGTCATCACAGATATTGCTCAGCATCGCCTCTGTGTAGGCGGTTCCAGAGGAGGCATTGCCATTGATATCAATTTTCCCCCAGTTTCCTGAGCTCTGAGAGCCTGAAACTGTAAATGTGCTCCCGGTTGAAATAGCGTTCCTCTTGAAGAAAGAGTCCTCGATTCCGAATGGCCGAATGCAGTTCCCTGGACGATAGAGTGGCTTGTATCCAACAGAGCGTGTAGTTACCAAGGGGGAAGATTGCCCAAAGATCGAAGTTAGGCTCGCGGGTAAGGAGCGCCTCAGAGTTACCTCGATAGCTGTCGAAGATCCGTCACAGACGCCGGAGGCTTGAGGTACGAAGGCGTTGTTGAGCCAGGTGCCACAGCGTGGAGGAGTTTGCAAAAGCTCTGAGCTCGAGGCGCCGTTTCGGCTCCCGTTGGCTACAATAGCACTCACGACGTCGGCGTATGTTGTGCCCGCGACGAGAGCATTAAGGCCGGCTAAGGCAGCTGCATCCCCGATGATTTGAGCTTTATGTTCCTCTGTGTAGGAGCGCCCTAGCTCGAGACCAAAAGCAAGAAACGAGCATAGGACAAATAGAAACATGGAAAATAGTACAATGGTTATTCCACGCTCGCGATTCCGGTAGAAGCTATTGGTACCCATACTAAGTACTGCCTCACTGCATAGTCGTTTCGGTAGTTAATCTCCATACGGAGCCAGGTATGACGCTGCTGCCGACGGAAAATAGTGGAACTGGATATGCGACAGTCACGGTGACTTGTGTCCCAGAAGCAACAGGTAAGGAGACGGGTGATGTAGTGCATTCCAGTAGAGATGGATCAAATTGGGAGTTCAGGGCGCCCCGAGCGGCATTACAAACCTGCGTGGCGTTTTGATTAGTTCCTAGGACAGCCGCACGAGCTGCCACGGCTGAAGCGCTGCGCAAGACAATAAGCGAGGTATATATGTGACCAAATTGGATAGTGCCAGCGACCATAAGAAAAAAAACAGGCATGACGATGGCCGCTTCAAGAAGCGCGCTGCCTAACTCAGATCTGGAATGTATACGGCGTATAGTAGGGTTCTCGACTATTTCGCAACGACTCCTACCAATTCACGCATTGGCACAAGTCGGCCGCTGATAAATCCGTATTCTGTTCCGTCCACAGTGACTTTGCTTTTCACCTCATCTCGAATATCTCTTCGAATCAGAAGATTGTCTGATGTGAGAATATTTGCACCTGCTCCTTGCTGATCCTGGATACCTCGAAGACTAAGGCTTAGACTGCCAGAGGACTTAGCGAGCTGAATTTTCTGAGCATCTGATGATGGCACAACGAGTGTTATATGATTTGGCGCGGCCGTGACAGGTAATTGAGCGTGAGTGTCAGATTCGAGCGAGTGCTCGACAGAGAGCACTTTCGCGTTCTCTACGATCGTTACGACGACAAATTGTTTGTCTCTCTCGGTAGACCAAACAACATCAACATTCGCCCCGGGTCTCACCCAACCCTCTACGCCTGTAAGCGCATTTACCGGTATTGCGACGGCTCGATAGCCACTGGGGATCTTCTCACTGACATCAACAGAGTTGCCACTCGTAGTTAGTGCTGAGCGTATTAAGGGTGTATTCCGCGCTAGATCGACACGAGCATAGCGACCGACTGCCTCATCGAGGTCGCTCACTATTGCTGGGTCACCATCATGTAACTCGCGCGATTCGAGTTTAAACATACTCGGCATTAGCTTTGTTCCAGAAGGTATCTCTTTGGTAACGACCAAAGTGAGTGTCATATTTGGTCGTGGAACGTGATTTACCATCGGGGCGCTCTGAGTTGCACGGGCTGGAGCGGGTTGCAAAATGTTGTGAGCAAGCAGGACGGATACTGCGATTCCTGCGAATGACAGAAGAAACAGAAGTACAAAACGCGCGTCGATACGTGACCAAGGCTTAGCCGAGACAGTTCCACCAAAGTAAGCCATAGATGAGCCCTCCTTGTTTTATCAGTTCATTCCTCGTGACCATAAAAGGCGACAAACAGTGAGAAATCCAGCGACAGATAAAGCTGTTGATACAGAGGCAACTTGGTTTTCCAGAGAGCTTACCCATTCAAGAGATGGTGCTATGTCCTGTGACTTTCTTTCAATAAGGGCGAGATGCTCTGCTATCTCCTCAAATGCCAGCCGAGTTTGTCGTTTACCAAGCTCGTAAAGTGTCTTTCCCGAACCTGGCCATCTTGAAGCTGCTGGATCAAATGGAATGATCGGTAGAGACCAGGCGTTTTCGCTGAATGTAGCAGAGGTCTCTAGATGCTCAGCCAGCTCAGCTTTTGATATCGAAATCCCAGAGCAGAGAAAAAACAGCGATTCAGGGCTACGCACAACCGACATTAATGTCGGGAGAAAAAACTTCGCAGCGGATAGTCCTAACAAGGAGTCGTCGACAGCTACGACAACTGTGTCAGCGTGCCGAAGGATAGCTGCGGCAGCGGGGCCCATGCGACCGCCGAGATCAACGATAATCGTGTCGTGGGTGAGACGCGCCGTCGTGAGAATGGTATGAACGATTTCCAGAGAGTCCACTCGCCCAACGAGATCGACACAGGCAGCCACACTATCTGGCGGTGGTAAGATAGATACGCGGTCTGAAACGTGCATAAGGGCCTGACGGAGAGTCTCTCGGGAGATGTCAGTCTTGCCGTTCACCATCTGGGTTACTAAACCTGACTGCTCGTCCCCTGTTGCCAGAGACCTGCACAGGTCTCGGGTTTCGATGTCGAGGTCCCACAGCATCGTCGATTGGCCATGATTGCTGCATACACTGGCAAGAGCTGCACAGGTTGAAGTGGTGCCGAGCCCGCCTTTTGATTGCACAACAGCTATCACTCGACTTTGCCTCACTCTGCCATCAGCTCTGAACTCCTCGTGGATACTCATAAACTCTTGGACAAGATCGAGGGTTGGAGCTGACTCGGAGAATACCTTGCGAACACCACAGGAGAGTGCAGAACGAAAAGCTCCGGCTGCATATTCGGACGCAGGGACAAGCAGAATAATTTCGACTTGAGGAGCTGACGTCTTGGCTTGTTTGGCGAGAGCTGTTGCACGCCCGTAAAGGCTTGCACCGATAATCAGCACATCACATGAAGGCAGGCGGTCAACAAGGGAGTCTTCATCAGTGAGGCCGATCGAGAGATCCAGAGTGTCTTTATCGATGCGGTCGACGGAATCCAGCTTTCGGGCAGTAGTAGCCTGAGCCGCAGTGGTGCTCTCGATTACAAGGATTCGCATAATTTCCTCTCCTCCGTCAGTAAGAGGGGCGTGCCGCGCCGTGCCGCGAGCAGGGCTCCACTCTCACGTGTAATGAGTAAGAGAAGAGGAATAAGTGCAGTTGTGTCCCTGTTTTCCCCCTCAGATACTCCGCCTGCTCAGGAATAGTTGTAGCCAATACAGAGCCACGAAGGTGTCGCGAACAGTGTAGTGATTGCTTGCCTGAGCCATCGACAACCGTCGATCAACACTGCTGCAAGCGATGTGCCAATCGGTGAGCATTCAGAGTGATCAGAAGTTTTCGGATAGAATAGGTCTACTAGGTGAGTGAAAGCTGTGAAGAGCCCGCGTCGAAACAGCTAGTCATGAAGAGGTCTCGGTTTGTATCCAGCATGATCGACTAATTATTTTTCTCGGTTGAGACAGTATTCATTTCACGCAAGAGAGGTAGAGGCTACGTTTGCGCCTATCATGGATACAAGTAGCAGTCTCGTTCTTGTTGAGACGCACTCATCTGTTCAATAAGTGCGTAGTTGGGAAGAGCAGATCCCTTAAGAATTGGGAGCACTTCTTGGAGAGGCGTCTTCCCAGATAGCAGGCAGCCGCGCCTTTTTCGCCGCGGCACGTAGTGAAAGTCGAGAGTCCTTGAGTTAATCACGATTACTAACATACTGATATATATACACAAAAGCGATAGTTTTGGCCTCGTCCTATGGCCAGGAGCTTTGCTGATACAAGCTCCTAAAGTCTACTAGGAGATTCGCCGACCTGTGTTGTAACGGCGGGAAAGGCCCTCTGGGCTCGCGCGCGCTGCGCTCCGACGCGTATGAACAGGTAGACGACACTGGTATGAAAATGGGGATAACGGTAGGGGTTCCAAAGGAAACAGGTGCCGGAGAGACACGGGTGGCTGCTACGCCTGACTCGGTGAAGCGACTTGCGAAGTGCGGATTTCAAGTCTGCATAGAGGAAGGTGCTGGGCTCTCTGCTGGATTTCACGATGAGGACTACGACGCGGCCGGTGCCACCATCGTCTCTTCGCAAGAGATATGGAATACACACCTTATAGCTAAGGTCGCCCCTCCAACGCCAACCGAGTCGGCGAGTATGCATTCAGGTGCGATGATAGTGTCGCTCTTAGAGCCGTTCCGGAACGGGCAGCTCCTCGAGAAGTTTGCGAAGGAGAGGGTAGATGCGCTCGCTCTCGAGGCTATTCCGAGAACCTCACGTGCACAGTCTATGGATGTCCTTTCGTCTCAGGCTGGCATCGCCGGCTATCGAGCCGTGATAGAAGCTGCTCATCACTACGGACGTTTTTTCCCGATGATGATGACTTCAGCAGGATCGGCAAAGGCTACAAAAGTAACAGTTCTCGGTGCGGGTGTTGCTGGGTTGCAGGCCATCGCAACAGCTCGAAAACTTGGTGCAACTGTGGAAGCGTACGATGTACGTCCAGAGGTGCGCGAGCAGATCCAGTCTCTTGGTGCCAAATTCATTGATGTTCAGCTAGAAGAATCAGGAAGCGGGCAAGGTGGTTACGCAAAAGAGCTTTCGGAAGATGCTAAAAAGAGGCTTCAGGCCGCTCTCGACGAACGCCTCTCAAAGAGCGACATCATCATCACCACTGCGAATGTGCCTGGAAGAAAAGCGCCTATTTTGGTGACCGAAGATGTCGTCAGAAATATGAAGCGTGGCTCCGTGATAGTTGATATGGCCACCCCAAGTGGAGGTAACTGTACATTAAGTCAAGCCGATCAAGTTGTTGATATAAACGGAGTGAAGATCGTTGGGCACACCAACTATCCCGCGATGATGGCGACAGACGCGAGCAGCTTCTTTGCTCGGAATGTAGTCTCATTACTCGACCTATTTGTAGCTAAGCGGGACAGTGGAGATGCGACATTTGTCGTTAATCTTGAAGATGAGATTATCGAGTCGTCCCTTCTCGTGCACCAAGGCATTTTGCGAATGAAGAGGAGCTAGGGAATATGTCAGTCACGATGATAGCTATTTATGTTTTTACACTGGCGTGTTTTGTCGGATATCACGTTATTTGGGGAGTTACTCCCGCGTTACACACACCGCTCATGGCGGTGACCAACGCAATCAGCGCCATCCTGGTGATCGGAGCGATTGTCGTAGCGGGCTCGCCGCAGGCAGCCAACTCAACGTGGATCCAAGTTTTGGGCTTTTGTGCCGTGATGCTGGCATCGATTAACATCTTTGGCGGATTTGTTGTTACCAATCGTATTTTAGCGATGTTCAAGAAGAAATCGTAAGAGATTATCACTATGAAACTAAGCAATGATCTATTCGCTGTCGCCTATCTAGCCGCGACAATTCTGTTTATTTTTGGTCTCAAAGGATTGAGCCATCCCAAGACCGCTCTGCGCGGAAATCGACTTTCAATGGCGGGAATGCTGCTCGCCATCGTTGTCACTCTTTTCCATCCTGATGTTACTAACTACGGTATTATCGCCGGCGGTTTAGTCGCAGGCGCAATTATCGGAGTGCCTCTAGCGCTTCGGATCCAAATGACCGCGATGCCGCAATTGGTCGCGGCCCTGCACAGTTTCGTGGGTCTCGCAGCGGTGCTCGTGGCAGCGGGAACCTATCTCATGCACGTTCAAGATGGGCATCTTAATCCTGTCGTCCTCGTAGAATTAGTAGTTGGAAGTGCTATTGGTGCCATCACCTTTACGGGTTCACTTGTGGCGTTTGGTAAATTGCAAGCACTGCTAGGTTCAGCACCGCTTGTATTTAAAGGGCAGCACGCCCTAAATGGTGCTCTCATTCTTGCAGTTTTTGTTTTATCTGCGTCCTTTGCACGAGAACACACTACGGGATTGTTTCTCGCTGTTACGGCGATATCGCTGGTGCTCGGATTTCTCCTCGTGCTCCCGATAGGCGGATCGGATATGCCTGTTGTAGTTTCGATGTTGAACTCATATTCGGGTTGGGCAGCATCAGCGACCGGGTTTACGCTTAACAATCAGCTTTTGATAGCCACTGGTGCCCTCGTGGGCTCAAGTGGTGCCATATTGTCTTATATTATGTGTAAGGCGATGAATCGCTCGTTACTGAGTGTTATTCTTGGAGGTTTCGGGACAACTGCTGAAGCGGCAGCAGAAAACGCGACCAAGAAGGCGTGCCGCGCAGCGAGCCAGGAGGATGCGGCGTTTATGTTCGAGAACGCATCTAGCCTGATCGTAGTGCCAGGCTATGGAATGGCAGTTGCTCAAGCTCAGCACGCTGTGAAGGAGCTTTACGAACAACTGCATCACCGAGGTGTGGAGGTCAAATTTGCGATTCATCCAGTAGCCGGACGGATGCCTGGACATATGAATGTACTGCTGGCGGAGTCTGAAATTCCCTATGACGATGTTCTTGAGCTTGATGATGTAAATCCCGAGTTTGCAAGAGCAGATGCAGTGCTCGTTATTGGCGCAAACGACGTTGTCAATCCAGCTGCTCGGACCAATAAGTCCAGTCCGCTTTATGGGATGCCCATCCTGGAAGCGTACAAGTCGAAGATGGTCTATGTCATCAAACGATCGATGAATCCGGGTTATTCAGGAGTCGATAATGACCTCTTCTATTTGGATAACTGCTCACTCATCTTCGGCGATGCCAAAAAGGTGTGTGAGGGGATAGTGACCTGTCTGAAGACAAATTAAGGCACAACACTGGCACTTCTAGAGTTGAAATAAATCGTCCCTCACGCCAGAATCCAAGAGGCAACGGCAGTGGTCGCCGACATGGAGGATTGTATGAAGAGTGTTCTACGAGCGTTAGTCGCGACGTTTGTGTTAGTGTTTAGTAATCAAAGCCATGCGCAGGGAACAAAGATGAATAATTCTCAGGTGTCAGAGACAAAGACCGCTTCGGGCCTTCGGTACAGAGACGAAAAAGTCGGTTCGGGGGTGAAAGCCGAGAAGGGAAAAATCGTAGTAGTTCACTATACAGGTTGGCTCGATGAGGGAGGAAAACCGGGGAAGAAGTTTGATAGCTCCCGCGACCGAAATGAGCCATTTGATTTTCCGCTCGGTATGGGGCGAGTGATTTCCGGCTGGGATGAGGGAGTAGCCGGTATGGCGATTGGTGGACGACGCACGCTGATCATCCCGGCGGAGTTGGGATATGGAGCTCGAGGTGCTGGCAATGTGATTCCACCGAATGCGACATTGATATTTGATGTAGAACTACTCGAGGTAAAGTAACGAGAGTTCCTGCCAATATCCATAGGCATCCCTATAGCAGCAATGACAGGTCAGATGACTAAACCAGTAGCAGAGGCCGTACTTAGAGTGGCGGCAATTACATGGGGCGTTACGAAAGTTAGCTCGCATGAGGAGTTTTTTGCGCATCTGACGGCACTAGTGGAACAAGCTGTGAGTCGTTCAGTAGGGCTGGTCGTATTACCTGAGCTGTTTGAGGTCGAGCTGCTGAGCCTCTTCGGAGATGGCGAGGAGCACGAAGTCGTAGGGCATCTAGTGCCATTTTGTGATCAGATAGACGACTGCCTTGCAAAGTTAGCTACACGCCATAAGGTGATAATCGTGGGCGGATCGCATCTTAGAGCGTCGTCAGGTGGCGTGATCAATGTAGCTACTATCGCGTGGCCCGACGGCACTTTGTACCATCAGCCAAAAAACTGCCGAACAATGTGGGAGCAGTCACCGTGGGGACTGGCGTATGAGACAGGGCTCACGAGATTTCCCGATCCTCGCCTGGGAGTTCTAGTGTGCTACGACTCTGAGTTCCCCGAGGCGGCTCGCGCGCTAGCCGAGGGAGGGGTTCAGCTGCTGTGTGTTCCGAGTTACTGCGAGAGTCAGCATGGTTATCAACGTGTTGGATGGAGTTGTCAGGCTCGGGCCGTAGAGAACGAGCTCTTCGTCATTCATACCAGTGTTGTCGGACCTATTCAGCGCTTCTCGCTAGGTACTGGATATGGGAGAAGCTCGATTATTGCACCGAGTAAGGCACCTTTCCCAGATTCAGCGATGCTCGCGCAGAGCCCTCTTAATGAGGAGGGCATCGCCATCGCAGATCTTGATTTCGGTAAGCTTTCTATTTGCCGTGCGACTGGAGATGCTAGACCGTGGAGCGATCGCAGGGTCTCTGATTGGAAAATTCGCGGGACTACATAAGAGCCTCTTGTCACGAGGGCGCCGACTTGAGTCGATGGAGAAAACCTTTCCAGGTCAATCGGCGCCACAAGCGTTAGTTTCCACCACCAGCGATATCTTCTCTGATCATGGGTTTGGAATTACCCAGGCTCTTTAAGAAAAAATCTCTGAACGGTGTCGAGTTCATTAGGGAGCTACCCGCTGAAAATGCGGCTTCCCCGTAATCCTCTTTCGCTTCGATTCCTCGAAGAGCGCGGCGTACATCCCCAAGCAGTTTGTCTGCCGCTACCAAAGCTGACATCGATTCCTCTTCTTTTGCGTTCCCTCGCACCATGGCTATGACTGCTCGCTGATCGTCTATTCGCTCGTTGATGAGCTCGAAGAAGCGCTTTGGATCATTTAGCTCTACGTGAGGTACCTGCATGAGGTCTCGCCCTAGCTGATAAAACGATCGACTACACTCTCTAACGGCAGACTTTGTGATCGCGAGCTCACTTGGTTTCTGAGGAGCCCCAAACACTACTGAGATAGCTAGCAAACCACCGGTGGCAACAGGAATGAAAGACTGATTCATACCAACCTCCCTTTCGTTAAAAAACCTCTCTTCATCGACTCATGTCGACGACCTAGTTGACTATGTGGTCAGGCAGGCAGTCGACACGAAGGTGGGAGGTGCGAACTCCCATCATGTAAGTTCTCGGGGATAATTTGGAAAAGAGCAAAGCTCACAGAGGCGGCAGCGTAAGAGGAACAGACGCCAGAGTCAAACAAAACTCACTTAGTAGAGGCTAACTGAGCGATTCGCATGACACGCTCTCGCCGAGTTTGCCCACCGTTAAAAGATATCATCCCTGATGCACCGGGATATGAATTGGTCGCCGATAGACATTCACGGACTCCTGAAGTAGTGGAGTGCTTGCTTGCACACGACAGAAGAAGGAGCGTTTCATCGTATGTGACGGCAGCGCTAGACCCTGTGGGAGCTTCTTTAAACGAAGCTGTATAGCGCTGGGCGAACTCGTCGTAGAGAGTGCCATCGAGAATAGGTGTGGCGTACAGTATGGGAAAGCCGTGACGCAGGATGTTATCTGGCGGATCAAGATACGCGATTAAGTCATCTGAAAAGACGGGGGGACGGTCACCACGAAACTCACTCCACTGTTTGAGAAATGCCTGAATTTGTCCGGCATTATCAAGAAGCATTACGATTCCGTCGACATCTTGATTAACTCGTAAAAGAATACTTTTAAAGTCTCGTTCTTCAAGAGTTACTCGTTCTGTAGAAACAATTGAGCTTGAGAGCTGATTAAGAAGATCATCTACGAGCGAATCATAGTAGGGCGTCAGCGCTGCGAATAGAGCTACTCGCTTTATTCCCTTCCTATTAACTTCAGCTGCTATAGTAGATGAGTATCCTCGGTCGTCGAACCAGGCAGTGAAGTTATATTGCCATGAGCGATTGTAGTACTCTTTGCCGTGATACGATGGAGATATGCATACTACTTTTTTCTGCTCGCATAGTGGCATCATCGGGACTGTGTTTTCCCATGTTGCGCCGATGATGTATGAGACTTTATTGAAAGCGATAAGTTTTTGAAGACTCGTTACTGTATTACGATTCGAAAATAGAGTGTCCTCGATAAGTGGAGTGATGTGAAATGATGGGTGAGATTTCTCAAAATCCGAGCAAGCCAGCAGAAAGGCATTTTTCTCACTCTTGCCCCAGATCGCACCTCCGCCTGTAAGATCAAAGAGCCCCCCGATTCGCAGTTCGTGAGATTGCGCGCAGACGGTTCGTGACGTTGCGAGAAGAATTCCAGTCACGATGCAAACGTGGGCCCAGAATCGTCGATCCAATCTGATCATGTCGTAGTCTCCGTCGTGGGTCTGTAGTTATGACTTCGCCATTCGCCGACGACATAGACAGCAATTGCAAGCCAAATTAAAGAAAACGACACGAGCGATGTCATGGAGAGTGGTTCACCAAAAAAACAGAGTGCCGCGAGAAATTGGAGCGACGGCGACGTATACTGAAGTATTCCCAGTGTCGAAAGAGGCAGGAGTTGGCTGGCTCGAACAAAGAAAAGTAATGGCAGCGATGTGAGGACCCCAGATAATACCAGTAGCGCCATGAGCCCTGGTTGCTGTATCGAGAAATGAGACGAACCATTTGCTACGGTCGTGCTGAGATATGCGAGGGCGAGAGGTGCCAACAGTAGAGTCTCAACAGAAAGTCCGGTTACAGGCGAGATGACGAGGCGCTTTCGAAAAAAGCCGTACAGAGAGAGTGTAATCGCCAGCGTGCTACCGACCCATGGGAACTGTCCCTCCGAGGTGATTCGATACAGCACCGCTATCAAGGCAATTGTTATAGCAACCCTTTGAGAGATGGAAGATTTCTCCTTTAGTAGCAGTGCCCCCAGTGCCATGGTGAGAAGTGGGGAGATAAAATACCCTAGGCTCGCCTCCATAATGCGGTCATTTGTCACGGCCCACACATAGACCAGCCAATTTGAGGCGATGAGACACCCGGTAGCTCCAAGAGTAATCAGTGCACGAGTTGAAGCGAGTGTGCGGACAATATCACCACACGCTCGCTGAGCGAGGCATATCGACGCAAGAAAAACGAGTGACCAGACGACGCGGTGGGCGATGACCTCGAGGCTTGGCACTGCTGCCAACATCTTCCAGTATATGGGGAGCAATCCCCACATTGTGTGAGCGCCAAGTGCGTAGGCGTATCCGACGCGAGATGTGGGCTGCTTCATAAAATGGATTCCACGAGATGGCTCGCTTAGTTATCAACAATTGACGGTGCACACCACGTGTAACAGAGCCTTGGAAGCGGTGCAATCACGAGCCGTGCGAAGAGGCATAGGATAGAATGAGTGTGGGTATAGAGGCTGGTTAGCTTTTGTAATTATAAGTATTCTTAAGGAGGCTTTGTGACCGGTATCGAGGTGCTGGTCGGGCACCTGCCGCCAGAAGGTACCGCTGCTTACGAGATACGCATGACACCAAAATCGACGGTCTATCATTTCGCTGTCCAGATCTCTGACGTTGATCGTGGGGTGTACTGTGAGGAGAAGCTCGCGGTTGCGTTGCATCCCTCAGAGAGTAGTGAGTTCATGATGACCCGATTGATCGGATGGTGTCTTGAGCACCAGGAGGGAATAGCTTTCTCTCGGGGTATCGGTTCGCCCGATGAGCCGACTATATCGACGCGAGCGCTCGATGGAACACTTGGGTTGTGGGTTGAGATAGGCGCTCCATCTCCTGAGCGACTGCATCGCGCCGCAAAAGCCTCTAAGCGAGTTGCAATCTATTGTCACCGAGCGGCAGAGCAGGTTTATCAGCAACTTAGTAAGGAGCCGATCTTTAGAGGTAATCAGATCTCATTCTATTCTTTTGGTGAGGGCTTCATTTCACAATTGTGTTCGTCTTTGGATCGGCGAAACGAGCTCACCGTGTCTCGTGCGGATTCGATGTTGTATGTCGTCTTGAATGGGGTTGATCTGACTTCAGCCGTGAGTGAGAGACGGCTGCATGAAGGTACGTAGTGCAGCGCCAACTTTCCTACAGATGGAGCAGCCACTCTTGCGAGGTGTAGAGCTGGCGCCTGTGAACTAGTCTAGGGACAGCAAAAACGAAAAGGCAGGACAGCATTATTAGCCGCCGGACTGCTTGACATATAAAGCAGCCTCCTGTTATGTAGGGCGCGCATTATATGAGTAGGGCTGCTTCGTTAGGTGTCAAGTGTATGGGCGCAGGGCACTGACATGGCGGTAATCAAGTAACTATATGAACATAATAGCTAAAATAGCTTTCGCCTCTGTTTCGCTCAGTCTCGCTTGCCTTCCAGCCATATCGATCGCAGATGATCAAGCGGAGATAAAACTGTTGAAGGAACGTTTGGCTGCCCTTGAGGCAAAGCTCAACGCGCAGGACAAAAAAGTCGAGGAGCGCACCACGACATTGGCGACCGAGATACAGCAATCACGAATCGGGCAGTTAATTCCTGAGAAAAAGGAGCTCAAGAGTCAGTGGGGTATGGGTCCTGCGGCCTCAAGTGTATACAACGTTCCGGGAGGCATATCGATCGGTGGCTATGGAGAGATGAACTATCGCGCTCTGGTCGATGATGCGCAGGGCGGCTCTGACACGGGAGATCTCCTGCGATTAGTGACCTATGTCGGATACAAGTTCAACGACAACATTCTCTTTAACTCCGAGATAGAGCTCGAGCACGGTAATACGGAGGAGATGGGGGGAGACTCCGGCGAGGATTCGGGTGAAGTTGCTGTCGAGTTCGCGTACATGGATTTCTTGCTGCAGAAAGAATTCAACATACGAGCTGGTTCGGTTCTCATTCCGATGGGCTTCATAAATGAAATTCATGAGCCAACATACTTTTACGGAGTTCTGCGCCCTGATGTTGAGCGCTACATCATACCGTCCACGTGGAATGAAATGGGGGCAGGCTTTTTTGGTCAAGCTGATGTGGCAGGAAAGCTTGAGTACCGAACGTACCTAGTAAATGGACTGCGGGCGTCTCGATTCGAGGACTCAGGCATTCGTGAGGGAAGGCAGGCAGGTAATAGGGCTCTATTTGAGGATGTCGCCTGGACCGCACGGCTTGATTACAGTCCAGCGTCGATTCCTGGTTTGTTAGTTGGGAGTTCCTTCTGGCTTGGCAATTCGGGACAAAATGAGGACTTTAATGGGAGCACTCCAAACGTAGGGACGATCATTGGGGAGGCCCACGCGCAGTATCGGTATCGCCAGCTTTCGCTTCGGGCGCTTGGTGCATGGACAGGTATTGATGATGCTGCGACCGTAAGCGCTGCCAACGGAGAGACGATCGCTGATAGGCAAAACGGTTGGTATGTCGAAGCGGGATACGATGTATTGCCATACTTCGTTCGTGGCACTCGACAGAGCGTAGAGCCCTTCTTTCGATATGAGCAGCTTGATACGCAGGCTGCAGTTCCGAGTGGGTTTACTCGGAACGCGTCACTCGATAAGCAAGTGTATACGGTTGGCTTGTCATACAAGCCGATTAGTAAAGTTGTAGTAAAGGCTGATTATAAAAATTACCAGACTGATGGGCCGACTCCAACGGCTGATGAGGTCGCGGTCGGTCTAGGATTTGTGTATTAACAGTTCGATGAACACGATAGAAATTAAAAGGGATAGGCGGCTGTGCTGGCAGCGACGGTGTAGGAGCTGGTTGGTGTGCCTGGTAGCGATGTGTGGCGTATTTGTCCCTGATGCGGTTCTTGGCACAGTTTTCTATGCCAAGGATGAAGCGCTCCAGGTAGCTTTTCCCGAAGGCTTTGAAATTAGTGAAAAGACGGTGATGCTCTCTCCAGAGCAGCGAGAGGCGATTGAGCGTATCGCCAGAGCGAAAGTCACGTCAGGGCTCTTTCATTTTTTTGAAGGTAAACAGAATGGCCAAGTAGCAGGCTATGCTGTGATCGATTCTCGAATTATGAGGACGAATCTCGCCGTCTACATGGTAGTGCTCTCAAAGACCCTGGTAGTAGAAAAAGTGGTGCTGTTGGCGTTCAATGAGCCTTCTGAGTACCAGCCGACAGACGCATGGTTAAAGCACCTTGAGGGTGACCAGCCAATTGAAGAGATAGAGCCTGGACAGGGAGTTCCTCCAATAGCAGGATCGACCCTGTCGGTGCATGGGCTAGCAGATGGTGTGCGAGTCGCCAGAGCATCGTTTGAAGTCGCTCTCCGGGGCGCGCAATAATACCTACGTAGTTTGATGTAGCGAGGAGCGAAGAGATGCGATTTGTCGTTACGGGAGAATGGAGCAAAAATGAGCTTCTTAGGGTGATAGTGCTCTTTTTTCTCGTCTACTGCTTCGCGTTTTGGTTGACCAATTTTGGTTTGTATATGGAGATGGGGCTAAGCTACCAAGGTGTCGTAGAGCACTACCTGGGATCGCCTGAGAAGTTCAAGAACCCCAAAAGCATCCGCGGTTTGATGGAAGTAAGTCATTTTCACCTATTTGCGATGGGAATATTTCTCGTCGCGTTGATGCATCTACTCTTGTTTGTGCCGATCCAGGGAGGTCTCAAAATGGCACTGATTGTGGCGGCTTTCAGTAGCGCGTTCCTGGATGAAGCCTCCGGATGGCTGATTGTCTTTGTGAGTCCGGTGTTTGCCTATCTTAAAATAGCTTCGTTTGTGACGTTGCAACTCTCCCTCATAGTAACCATCGTGCTGTCCGTATGGGCGGTGTGGACGTCACAACGCAATGCCTATACGGACTCCAATGTTCGCTCTCGTTAGATTCGTCTCGTGCAGAGCTCCATTTTCGGTGGTGATGGTGTTGGTCTGCGCATTGGGGTGTGGGTACAGTGCGAGTCGCAGAACTCCAGATATAGCGCAGGCGCGGGTTTCCCAAGTGCGCTATACCATGGGAACACTCATGGATATCACTGTGTACGCTGGTTCGGAGCAGGAGGGACGCCAGCTGATCGATGGTGCGTTCGCGATAGCAGAGCGATTGAATCGGGAGTTGAGCACGTGGATACCGGATAGTCCGGTAAGCATCTTCAATCGACAGGCAACAACAGTTCCGCTTCGAGTTGGCGGTGATCTATACAAGCTCGTAGAGCTATCGGGGCGCTTCGCAAGGGAGACTAATGGTGCGTTTTCAATAACTGTGCGTCCACTTGTCGACCTGTGGGAGGTCGCAGCCCAGAGAAATACGCTACCTACTTTAAGCGAGATATCGCGAGTCAAACCACTCATCTCCGCTGAAGCCCTGGAGGTAGTCGCGCCCGATAGCATAAAAAAACGCCACGAAGGAGTGAAGATAGAGACGGGCGGAATCGGTAAGGGGTACGCGGTTGACGCCATGCTTCAGTTTCTCCGCGAGCAGGGAGTTTCAGCGGCCTTTATTAACTTTGGGAGAAGTAGTCTCGGCGCAATCGGAAGCCCTCCGGGTGAACTTGGATGGGTTGTCGATGTATCACTAGTGGAGGGACGTGTAGAGACGCGGGTGTGGCTACGCGATGAAACGCTTTCCGTCTCGCGAGCGCGAGGTAATTCGTTTGAAGTCGAGGGTCGTTCATACGCACACATCTTTGACCCAGCTACAGCTAGGCCTGTAAAGGTGTCACGCGGTGCTGCTGTGCGAGGTAGTTCTGCGACTGAGGGAGAGGCCTACGTGAAGTACCTGGTAATTCGAGGTGCACCCTCTACGAGTCTCTCGGCACACTGGAGAGGGGTGGAGTGGATGGTGAGAACGGGAGATAAACTCGACAGCTCTCCCAGTTTTAAGAGACCTGTGGAGAGCCACCCTTCGCGGAACGTTCTCGAATAAAGAACATTTGTACAGTAGCAAAAGACATTAACGTCGCGCTGACCCACATGAGGGTGGTAAGCGAGACCACGCCTAGAAGCGAAAAAGCTACTATTGGAGCGATGACACCTCGTACACCGGTAAAAAATGTGTGAACAGCCATATAGTCAGGCACAAGATCAGGAGGGGCGAATTTTGTCACCCATAAACTCCATGCGACATCACCGCCAGAGTTGCTAAATCCGAATATCGCAGCTGCCACAGCAAGAGACAGAAAACTTGAGCTTGAGAAGAATGAAAATACGCTTAGTAAAAAGAAAAGATTTACGGTAATCCGTAGCGAGAAGAAGTTCAGGCGGTCAAATAGCCTGCCCCACATAGGACTCGCCACCAGTCGTGCGAGGTGTGGGATAGTAGCAACGAGTAGTGTTATCTCCATTTCTGATAGCTGGAGGCCATGCTCGTGGTTTGCCAAATATTCGATCCTCAAAGGGAGCATCATTAAGTTTCCAAAGCCAAGAAACATCCACGCAATCAACGTATCACGAAGCACTCGATCAATCTTGATATGGGTGAAGCACTCAAGAAGAGGACGTTCAGTGAGCGCTCCTCCGCACCGTGGCACCTTCCACAGAAGATAGGAGGCGGCCGCCAGTGCGCAAGAGTATAACCCAATCAGATAGGAGTAGTAGGAGAGGCGGCCTGAGAGAGCCCACCCCGCGATAGAGGCGAAGATAATACTGGTCGCTAAGCGTATGCTGTTGTTTTGTGAGTGAATCAGCCCCCGCCTCGCGGCAGGATAATTTGAGTACATCATTGTAGTCATGAGAGGAGAGCTTGCAGCGTGGAGCAAAGAGCCGATGCTTGTGAGAATGACGAATGCTGAGTGGTTGCTGATTATTGCCGCGAGGGCGTACAGGCTCGCGGCCGCACCAAAAAGACATGACATCGCTTGCGATGGCGCCAAAGCCAGTCTTCTTGTGAGATACAAGATGATAGGCGTAACGAGAAGCCCACTCTGATATGCGCCCGCCACGAGCGATTTTTCAGCACTTGTTCCGTCAAACCACCGCACTAAAATAAGGAGTAAGAATGTAGATTGGGCACTCTCGAAGACTCCAAGGGCTATGGCACGCAAGCGCTCCAAGTGAATAGTCAGGTCTGTTTCCGCTTGTGAGGGTAAAGATAGTTGCGTTGGGACTCGTGTGGACACACAATACGGTAACGTGATTCAGAGGTCGTCGCAATGAGTTGTAACGCGGGCGGCAAGAGAGTGCGTTGATCAAACTGTGCGAGCTATCATGGGCAAAAACGCCACACTTAAAAAGCAGCGCAAAGCTGAACGAAACGAGCGTCCTGTCGCAGTCGAGTCAAAACTGCCAGAAGCTCCCACTGAGCTGATTATCGACCGCTATTCGTGGGTTCACGGGGCGTTGATCTGTGCCCTGACATTTATCCTTAGCATCTTTTTGATCGAGTCTGAGGATATATTCTCCAATATAGTCACGGGAGAGTATCTCTGGAAACACCGCTCGATTCCAGCGCTCGATCCTTTTTCATTCACAGGACCATATCCGTGGCTCTTGAATCGACCACTACCATCCTTGGTGTTCTATGGTGTTCATTCGCTCGGTGGATTGCCCGCGATTCAGGTGTTCTGTGGCTGCATCTTGGGGCTTACCTACGCTCTGTTTTACGAGATTTGGGGTAGGCGAACCCAACAACGCTTCCTCTGTTTTGTGATGACCAGCCTTCTAGTTATGGCTTCTTGCTACTGGTTTCAGACTCGAATTTATGTATTCGCGTATCTGTATGTCGTTGTAGCGCTATTTCTTGTGACCTCGCGAAACCCACGGGCAATGTTGTGGATGATTCCGCTTCAGGTGCTCTGGATAAACAGTCACCCGAGCGCAATTTTGGGTGTGTTCTTCACAGGCCTATGGTGGCTCGATAGAGCATTTACCCAGCGAAAGTTTGATCGATTTTCCAGCCTGATACTGTTCGGAGTTTTCTCGGCGAATATCATCTCGCCGATGGGAAGTAAGGGATACGCGAAGTTTATCGAAGAATTGTTTAGCCCACATCCCTCCCGCTCGAATATCTTCGAGTGGTTCTCTCCGTTCTCAGCTACCGTATCCGCACAGCACCTTGCGTGGTGGTACTATGGAGCCTGTGCTGTGATGGCGGTAGGAGCGGCGCTTGTTTTTGTGAGGTTTGGGTCGCTTGGCGTTCCCCGTGTTGCACTGGGCATAACTGCAGCTCTATTCATTATGTCTACTGGCTGTGCCCGACATATCCCACTTTTTTACTTTGCGCTCACCAGTGCGCTGATTATGAGTGCTACTCGCTGGCGTGAGGAGTCCTCGAAGGTATGGCCGAGAGGTTTTCAACTGGCCTGGTTGCTCGCGGTGATTATGGTGGCCATTAAGGTCATTGCACTGGGCTATCCAAATGGGCAGACAAGGCGCACGTTCGCGTTTGGAATCGATTCACGAAAGTTTCCGGAGCGAGCGATTCAAATTATAAAGAGTGCAAAGCTCGAGGGAAATGTCTTCTCCGATTATGACACCGGCTCATATTTTCTCTATCGTATGTTTCCCGATTATAAAGTGTATATCGATGGAGCTCGTCTTGATGAAGTATACGGGGAAGAGGGGTTCATGCACTATATGCGCCTCGGAAATGATCTGCAGATACTCAAAACGGACATAGAGAAGTTTGATATTCGCGCCTTTATCGTGCCACTACCACCCACTGAGAGTGAGATTGTAGTAGTGCATCGTTTTCTCTCGAGTGATCCCGGATGGAAACTCGCCTACTTCGATGATGTGAATATGTTGTATGTGCGTCGAGAAGAAGCAGAGAAACGAAATATCCCAACGTACGCCTTCCTCAATCCATTTGCGTCGATTGATGCTGTTATGAAAAAGAATCCCGATGCATCAGCTGGTTTTGAGCGTGACTTCAAGCAGGGTGACGTAGTGAATCCCCAGTCAATTGCGTTTCTGATCCTCAAGCAAGGTTACTTCTCTCTGCGGGGGTGGCAAGACAAAGCTCAGGAGGTAATCGAGACGATGAGGGGACTCTGTGCGCAGAAGAACCCATCGCCGGCTTGTGCTCAGGTCTCACGACGCTTTGGCGCTGCCTAAGCGTTTCTTGGGTCGAAAGGTGTAATGATCCGAGCATGACACGAGCGCTATAGTTGCGAGGTAACTAACTAAATTTGCGATGGATCTTTCGATGTCTCAGGCCTCCTATCTAGCTAGAAAGCCTTAAGATTCTGTGATTTTCTGTCGATGGTACTACTCGGGATGACTTTCGGTTCGGACAGGTACTATGGCGGCTAGGTTCGTAGCGTGGATTCTTGGGGGAGTTCTAGTCCTGCACGGACTCCTGTACCAGGCGCACGCACAGACCTTTGCCGAGAACCCGGTGCTACCTCCGACTCTGACACCGACGATGACACCGACTCCCACAGCAACTCCTTGCTTTGACTTCTCCAGGCCTAATGGTGGTGTGTGTGACACCAGCTATTTTAAAACACCCATATCTGGAGCAGACCGCTGTGTACCAAATTGCGGTTCAGGCGAACTAGCATTTAATATCTCGTGCCCCGCCACTCAATCAACGACACAATGTCCGAATTGTAGTCGTGAATGTAGCACCTGCTCCTACAAGAAAGTTGAGCTTGAAAATGCTGGCTTCGACGTACGCTCCAACTTTGATGGGGATACGCGATATGTGTACAACAACTTTTTTCAGGTGCTAAATGGGGCTCCTTCGTGTATCTCGGGCCTTCATGCGGCGAACCAAACCTATTGGAATACCAAATACGCCAGTCTCGGATTGCAGGGTAAACTCAAATACACTGATGATGTTGTCATGCAGAATGTCACCAAAAGTTTCTCCGGTATTTACGAGGAGATTGGGTACAACACGACATCACGGGCGCTATTCTGTCAAAAGACTCCCCTCTATGATACTCGGATAAACACAACGTCTCCGCCTAAATATCTGCACTGCACCTATCGCTGTCCAGTGGGCTCACCGAGCTGTCAATCAAGCGGAAGCGTAACCTATAGCCCGTATTGTCATAATTACGAGGGCCTATGTGCTGAAGGCTATTGGTTTGTTGATAACAACTGCAATACGGTTGAGGTATCAACGGCGGAGGATAATGTCTGCAAAGCATCGCTAGCAGCGAAGATCAGTTATGTTGCGTCTTCTCCTATCTCGCTTTCGTGGACCAAGGGGCATGATATGCTCAAAAGCTACTCGCTTGTGCATTTCCCGTTGGACCTCGCAGGCTCTGATCGCTGGTATGCATGGTACGCTTCCGCAGATGCACCTCTGCTTGTATACGATCCGTCACACGCTGGGAAAATCGACTCAGCGCAACAGCTCTTCGGCAATTGGACGTTTGGCGGACAGCGAACCGCAGGGCTTGCGGAGGCCTCAGTGCGACGACAGGCTACGCCATGGAAAAATGGATATGAGGCGTTAGCTACTCTCGACGCAGATCGTAGTGGGAGTCTTACGGGAGTGGAGCTCCAGTCGCTTGGACTCTGGTTTGATCAAAATCGAGATGGAATCAGTCAGGCCGGTGAGGTGAAGCCCCTGACGAGTACTGGTGTGAAGACGCTACTGGTTGGACCAACGACAGCTGTTTCATCAACGCGGGCTGTAAAAGTGGTGGGTGGCTTTGTTCGGACAAGCGACGCTGGCGAGGAGATAATCGGTGATACCATAGACTGGTATAGCGAGGGGGCTGCTACCATGGGAGAGCTCGCAGCTCGCATGGATTTTGTTTCGCATCAAACAAGCACGGAATCCGATTCTGCTAATCACGCGGCGATTCCTGCACCGCATATACCCTGGGCGATGGGAGAGGTCGTTGCGCAGTCCCCATTGAACGGTCGGTGGGCATGGAGCGATCCAAAAGATAAAGAGCATTTGGAACACGGAGTGATAGCTCTCGTCGAGCATTCCAATGGCAGCCTATCAGGGATGGCTATGACCCAGGTACATCTTGAGAGTGATCTAAACATGAAAAGCGCCATAAGCTTTAAGGCTCTCAAGGGAGTCATCACTAAGCGCAGCGGGACAGTTATAGAGATAACGTTTTCGAATCTGGATGCCCGAGGCACTGACGGACAACCAACGGTGCTTACAACGGCTTCCTTGGATGTTGGTGCTGGGGTCTTAACGGGAACTACGACACAAACTTTGGGAGAGGGAGCGTCTCGTAAGACAGTGCGCTACAACTGGATTAGTAGGCATAGAGTCCCATTTTCTAATCAAGAAAAATAAGGTACAAGCCCTCGCCAGAGAGCTGTGCGCTGACTTCTGAGCAGTCAGCATCGGGGCGCGTTTGCGGTGCTCTGTGCGCAGAGAACATTTCACACCGCGGCGATTTGCCGCATTGCTATTAGTTGGGTGACTTATTATGTGTAGCCCATCAAAAATGCTAAATGCAGGGGAGAGTTATATGAGAATTCAGGTAATCGTAGGTGCGCTTATTAGCATCTTCTGTGTGGCGTGTGGTGGTGGTGGTTCAAGTGACGGAACAGTCTTCCAGGGGACGCTTACCGAACAGGGAACCGGACACTCCGCGAGTGCGATGGTGCTACGGCACTCAGCTGGCCAACGGATCGGAGAAGTAAAGGTGTGTATTTTAGGCGAGTGCTCGATTACCGATAGCGAGGGGCAGTGGGGAGTAAACGTGGCTAATTTCCCCGGAGGAGATGTAGCGATTGTTGTTGAGGGCCACGGCATCTCTTCGTCCGTATCCACTGATATTCCTGCCTCAGCTCGTGATGTCGAGGTTGACTTGGACCATAACGGAACTGAAGTGACAATTTCAAAGCTAGTGATTGATGGCGAGGACCACACAGGACATTCTCATGACCACAATCAATAAGGATGTATGCGAGCGTTAAAAAGTGAAGCAGTAGGGGCGTTGTTTTTAGTAGTGGTTAGTGCGCTGCTGAGAGCGACGCCTCTTTACGCGTGCGATCCGTGTGGAATGCATAACTCTGTGCAGGTCCCCGGTGTTATGAACGCGTTGCGCTCAACAGGTCTGGAGCCCCAGGCCTGGACGCTTGGTGTGAGCGAACAGTTCAGTACATTTCGGGTTAGAAATGAGAATGAACTCCGAACGACAGAGGGAGATCTTGAGCTGATTAGAAACCTATCTGTTACTCAGTTTACGGCAGCTTATAACGTTTCATCTCAGGTCGCTTTTCAGGTTAACGCACCTCTGGTGGTGCGAAACTACGACCATTTCGAGCGTTTCGCAAAGGTTCGCGATACTGAAGCGGGGCTTGGAGATATGAGCTTTCTCGGAACGTACTCGCCCTATTCATGGACTGAGGTTGAAAGTAGGGCTTTTATAGCAGGATTTGGTGGGATAAAGGTCCCGACAGGAGACACCGGCTCGCTTACGCGTATCGCAAGTCAGGACGGGAGCTCAGCGAGCTCTGACATACAGGGCCGTGGACTCACGCTGGGTACCGGATCGGTCGATGTACCGCTGGGCATCGTAGCGTACGGACGACAAGGAAGGCTGCAGCTTTTCTCAAGTGCCCAATATACAATTCGGACTGAAGGTGCTGCAGATTATCGATTTGCGAACGATCTTTCATGGTCCGCTGCTCCAGGTTGGTTATTTATTCTGGGAGAGGAGGAGAGTATAGCCGCCTCGCTTGTAGTATCGGGTGAGAGTAAATCCGGTGACCACGTCAATGGAGAGCTACTGTCAAAGACAGCGGTTGCCAATGTGTATATGGGACCCGAAATGTTTTACTCCTTAGCGGGGCGTATCTCCATTTTGCTAGGCGTGGATTTGCCTGTATCAACTGATGTAGGCGGAGCGGCAGTAAAACCTGAAACTCGTTCGAGAGCCATGGTCAGTGTTGCCTTCTAGGGGCCTGATAGCGCGTCATCCATACGTATTTCTCGTAACTTGTACGTGCCTGATTTTAAGGTTCAGTTCATAAAGTTCTGTGTATGGGGTGACGACCCTCCAAGTGACTACCTAGGTATCTGTGCACCGAGTTAGTCAACCTGGGGAGTAGTAGGACCCTCGTTTATGGATGTAGCAGCGCTTACAAGACCTTCGGCATTATCGCAGCGATCAGGTGTGAAGCCTACGGCGGTTAATCCTCAGTATCGATCGATCACCCAATCGACGGGTGCGCCACCCGTTCCTCAGGCCAAAATAGCGCTCGCAGACGCAAAGCCTGATGTTCGAGGACTCGCAGCCAACTTCAACAAAGTAGCATAATCGACGTCGGATAGGACCAGTGCCGATTGACTCACTGACAGCATGAGCATTACCCTGCGGCGCAGCAGGCTTTGCCATGAAAACACCCACGAACAACTCCGCAGCAATTACTCTCAGTAGATCGACCTTTAAGGCGTTTATCTTCGATATGGATGGCACGATCATCGACAATATGATGGTGCACCACCGTGCATGGCAGCAGCTCCTAGGGGAGTTGGGTTATTCGTGGACGCTTGAGGAGATAAAAGCGCGGGTGTGGGGAAAAAACGAGGAGATTTTCGAGAGGCTTTTCCCTGGTAAGTTTTCCCAGGAGCAAGTAGCCGAGCTGACCCAGCGTAAAGAGCGGCGCTATGTTGAGATCTATCGCCCCGATATCGTGATGCTTGCGGGTCTGGAGAGGCTCCTTGGGGATGCGAGATCCAGGGGGGTGCGACTTGGTATAGCAACAGCTGCGCCGCGTATATGCGTTGATTTCGTGCGTGACGCACTCTCGTTGGAAAATTACTTCGATACGATAGTCGATGCCCAGCAGGTATCGAGAGGAAAGCCTCATCCAGAGGGGTTCCTTCGAGCGGCAGAGTGTCTGGGCGTCTCACCACACGAGTGTGTTGTATTTGAGGATGCTCCTGTCGGCGTTGAAGCCGCGCAGGCGGCTGGGATGAAGACCTACGTCGTTCTGACAACCCACACTCAAGAGGAGTTTAGTCGCTTCGATAATGTGCAGGGCTTTATCAGGGATTTTGAGAGTGTGCTAATTCGTTAGTCAGCTGTGTTTGCGTTTAGTTCAGGGGAGAGCTGGTATCGCTACCTTCCCCGAAATCTAGCGTACGGCAGTATTGCCCACGCAGCGAGCACACCGCCGCACCACTGCTGTTTACCAGCCAATAAAAAAGCCCCGCGCTTTCGCGCGAGGCTTTGAGGTTTGTGGACTATCCGCCTTCGCTGAAGCTACGGCGGATAATCGACCTACGGTCGATTACATCATGCCGCCCATTCCACCCATTCCGCCCATGCCGCCCATGCCGCCGGCAGGAGCGGATGACTCCTCCTTTGGCTTGTCAGCGATGAGGGCCTCAGTGGTGAGCATCAAACCTGCCACGGAAGCGGCGTTCTGCAGAGCAGTGCGCACTACCTTGGTTGGGTCGATGATTCCAGCCTTAACCATATCCTCGTACTCGTCGGTAGCAGCATTGTAACCGAAGTTACCCTTGTTGCTGCGAACCTTCTCGATTACAACAGCCGGCTCAGCACCAGCGTTTGTAGCGATCTGACGAAGCGGAGCCTCGAGAGCCTGACGAACGATCTTAACGCCGAACGCCTGCTCCTCATCCTGCAACTTGAGAGCGTCAAGCTTCTCAATTGTGCGGATAAGCGCTACTCCACCACCAGGAACGATACCTTCCTCGACAGCGGCACGAGTTGCATGAAGAGCATCCTCTACACGAGCCTTCTTCTCCTTCATCTCAACCTCAGTAGCGGCTCCAACATGGATAACCGCTACACCGCCTACGAGCTTCGCGAGACGCTCTTGGAGCTTCTCACGGTCGTAATCCGAAGTTGTCGACTCGATCTGAGCACGCATCTGAGCAACGCGAGCGTTGATATCTGCGGCTACACCCTTACCATCGATGATGGTGGTGTTGTCCTTGTCAACAACGATACGCTTAGCCTTTCCGAGATCCTGAAGCGTGATGTTCTCAAGCTTCAAGCCCAAGTCCTCAGTGATGCACTTTCCGCCCGTGAGAACAGCGATGTCCTCGAGCATAGCCTTGCGGCGATCACCGAATCCAGGAGCCTTAACCGCGCATACATTGAGCGTTCCACGGATCTTGTTCACTACGAGAGTAGCGAGAGCCTCACCCTCTACCTCTTCAGCGATGATGAGGAGTGGCTTACCGGACTTGGCTACTTGCTCAAGAACAGGAAGGAGGTCCTTCATGCTCGAGATCTTCTTCTCGTGGATGAGAACGAGTACGTTATCGAGCTCAGCCTCCATTCTCTCCGCGTTTGTCGCGAAGTATGGAGAGAGGTATCCACGGTCGAACTGCATACCCTCAACTACCTCAAGGGTAGTCTCGAGACCCTTAGCCTCTTCAACAGTGATAACACCCTCTTTGCCTACCTTCTCCATCGCCTCAGCGATGATACCACCGATCTCACGATCAGCGTTTGCCGAGATGGTTCCAACCTGCGCAATCTCTTCCTTGCCCTTGGTTGATCGGCTCATGCCCTTAAGCGTGTCGACTGCTGTCTTAACAGCAGCATCGATACCACGCTTGAGTGACATTGGATCGTGACCAGCGGCAACGAGCTTCAAGCCTTCGCGGTAGATAGCGTCAGCGAGAACTGTAGCCGTTGTTGTTCCGTCTCCAGCGATGTCAGAAGTCTTGGAAGCAACTTCCTTAACCATCTGCGCGCCCATATCCTCGAAACCGTCGAGCTCAATCTCCTTAGCGACTGTTACGCCGTCCTTGGTGACAGTTGGAGCGCCGAAGCTCTTCTTGATAACAACTACACGACCCTTCGGGCCCATTGTTACGCGAACCGCGTCTGCCAACTTCTTTACTCCCTTGAGGATCTCCTCACGAGCTTCGAAGCCGAACTCTAATACTTTAGCCATTGTATGTTTCCTTTATAAAAAATCCGTTTGTACCCGGAAATTACAGAACTACGCCAAGGACATCATCCTCGCGCATAATGAGAACCTCAGCTCCATCGACCTTAACCTCCGTGCCGCTGTACTTGCCGAAAAGGATTTCATCGCCTTCCTTGACATCAACAGGGGTCACAGTTCCATCGTCTCGAACCTTACCTTTTCCAACTGCGATAACACGTCCGCGTTGAGGACGCTCTTGCGCGTTGTCTGGAAGGATGATCCCACCAAGTGATTTCTCCTCTGGAGCGAGACGCTCTACGATGATGCGGTCTTGCAATGGCCGAATCTTGCTCTTTTTGCTGCTCATTACCCTTTTACCTCCGAATGTAGAAAAGGATGGGTTGCCTGTGATGACGGGCAGTGCCCTTTAGCCCTTAACGTACTCTTTGTGTGAACACCCCCTGGACGGCCCCCCTTCGTGATGAAGATGGGTGCCAGAACCGACGGCCGCCCGAGCATACCCTAACCAGTAGGATAGACAATGCGAACCGGGGTGCGTCCTGTTTATGCGCATGGCGTTGGTGGTTTTCAAGGGCAGGGCGCATTTTTATCATGATTTAGCCCATGCAGTTCAGAAGGGCCTAGTCTGAGTGGATCTAAGCCGGCAAAAAGGGCTATAGTTTCGCCCAACCAACCCGTAAGTTGAGGGAGTTACAGCAGTGGGAAGTTCAGCAGCCAATTCGCACACCAGAAGCCAGTTAGCGACACCATCTTCGGCCGCTGACCCGGTCCAGTCGCTTCTTGAGAGCGCTATCTCTGACCAAACACTTTCGGGGGCTGTAATTATGGCTTCACGGCATGGGGTTCCGGTAGCTCACTACGCTGTGGGTTCAAAAGTTCCAGCGGCACAGGAAACACCAGAGACAGTTCGCGGTGAGATGACGGTGGAGACTGTGTTTGACCTGGGTCAGATGACGCAGGCTATCTGTACCGCCACGGTTTTGATGCGGCTTGTTTCGGCTGGAAAGATCAACGTCACCGATAGGGCCTCGCGCTTCTTGCAGGCACTCGGCGTCGGGCAAAAGTCCTCGATTACCTTGTCGCATCTGTTAACGCACACTGCCGGATTTCCGACCGGCGTAAGTGTTTACGAAGAGCTGGTACGTGCGAATGCCGGACCACGGCCTGGTATCTTAGCTAGTAGTGGGGCGAAGCAGTATGCGTATACCCAGTTTCACAATCTTCCGCTCAAGTACGAGCCAGGCGCGAAAGAGTTGGTGAGCGATGCCAATTACATCGTGCTTGGTGAGATCTGTGAGATTATAACTGGCTTGCCACTAGAGAAGGCGTATGCGCGATATGTCGCAGCGCCGCTTAAGGTCGGAAGTCTTAACTTTATCGATTTGACTCTCCTCAGACGCAAGGGGCTTGAGCCAGTTATGGAGTTGTTTGCTCCCACTGGATTCTGCTCGCGGCGGAGCCGTTTGCTTGCGGGCGAGGTATGGGATGAGAACGCGTGGGTGATGGGGGGTGTATCAGGGCACTGTGGGCTCTTTGGTACTGCCTACGATGTGCACACGTGGGCCACTGAAATCGTACGCGGCTATCGCGGAGAATCTTCGTTGTTGTCGAGAGGCGCAGTGGCAGATTTTGTTGTGTCAGAGACAACTCCTGGCCATCGACTGGGATTTGCTACTACCTCACGTGAGAGCGGATTCGTAGAGGGCAAGAGCGCACCGCGCGCTTTCGTGACGTCAGGAGCGACCGGATGCTCTGTTTTTATCGATCCAGATTCGGACACGGTAGTGGTGTTTTTGACAAACGCGGGATATTCAGGACATACGTCACGAAGATTTCTAGGTCTACGATCTGATATTCACGCTGCAATCATGGGGCTTTGATAGAGAAGGTGTTTGGTATGTGGGACAAGTTAAAAGAGGTTGAGGAGCGTTACGACCAGCTACAGCAACAGCTGTCAAAAGCTGAGATTATCTCGGATAGAGATCTCTTCCAGAAATATTCCAAGGAGTATAAATCTCTCACGCCGCTGGTTGAGACGTTTCGAATGTTCACCAAAGCTAAAGAGGAACTTATAGGTAGCCAAGAGTTGCTTCAGTCGAGCTCTGATCCGGATATTCGAGAGATGGCGGGAGAGGAGACAAAAGTCCTCCAGAGTGTAGTCGGTGATCTTGAGCAAAAGTTGCAGATCCTACTGCTACCCAAAGATCCTAATGATGATAAGAACGTAATCTTAGAGATTAGAGCGGGTGCAGGTGGCGATGAAGCATCGATTTTCGCCTATGAGCTTTTTCGAATGTATACCCGATACTCCGAAGCGCGTGGCTGGAAAGTGGAGACTATGAGCTACAGTGACGCTGGGCCCAAGGGGCTCAAAGAGGTCATCGCTATGATCAACGGTGACGGAGCGTTCTCGCGGCTGAAGTTTGAGCGAGGTGTTCATCGTGTGCAACGAGTTCCAGAGACAGAAGCTGCTGGGCGTATTCATACCTCGACCGTTACAGTTGCTGTGTTGCCAGAGGCAGAAGATGTTGAAGTTGAGATGCACGATAAAGATCTCCGAATTGATGTATATCGCTCGAGTGGACCTGGTGGTCAGTCAGTAAACACGACAGACTCAGCAGTCCGAATTACACACTTGCCGACCGGTCTCGTTGTCGCGATGCAGGATGAGAAGTCGCAGCACAAGAATCGCGAAAAAGCGATGAGGGTATTGAAAGCACGTTTATACGAGCTTAAGCAGGCTGAAGCCGAAGCTCTTCGGCGAGACGATCGTCGTAGCCAAGTTGGTACGGGAGATCGGTCTGAGAAGATCCGTACCTATAATTTCCCGCAGTCTCGTATTACAGACCATCGTATAAAGCTCTCAGTCAGTGATGTTGATGGAGTGATGGGAGGAGATCTTGACCAGTTGATCGACCCAACCATCGCACACTATCAGGCAGAGGCTCTACGTGGAGAGACTGTCGTTCAGTAATGAACCGCACGGGGGCAGTATGAACGAATCGACTCCTACGCTAGGAGAGCTTCTTCGTGACGCTGAGATTGTTTTAGCC
>OMII01000062.1 GCA_900299055.1 Pseudomonadota bacterium
CGGCAGCGTCAGATGTGTATAAGAGACAGGTAGGTGTTCCGCTATCTGTTCACGCACCTGCTCGCGGCGACTTTTAAAGCCCGCATGACTCTCTTTGGTGAGATGCTCTCGCTCTCGCCAAAAATTAGAGAGCGGCTGCACTTGGATTTCGAACACTCTCCCGCCCCAGACTACAACTGATTTTAGCGCTTCCCAGCCACTTTGCTTACTCTGAGACTGTATGTAGTCCTTAGTCTCAATAAAGCGCATCGCGGCATGGGCCCCGTCAGGACTAAGTCCTCGCGCGACAAGCTGAGCAGGCTCCCAACACAAGGCAGTCAAGGCTTCGTGCAACCTGACAGCCTCGTGCACGTCGGCTACTACCAATTTAATTCCAAAAACATCCTTTACATACTTACTCATGTGTCGCAGCTCTTTGTCTCGCTTCACAAGCATATCAAGACCAAAGATTTCATCGACTACCTTATTCCAAAGCTCCTCTTCCGCTTTTATTCGACTGATAATCTTATGGATACCTTTTTCATTCGGTCCCGTCGGCTGGTACTCAACCACATTTGCTACTAGATTGGGCGACACCCAATTTGCGCCATCATAATATCGCAGTTTCCGCAGCTGTCGGTTACCGAGATCAAGATCGATTGTGGAATAGAGGTCTAGTGGTGCGAGTAGCTGAGTTAGCGTGAACCTCTCACCAGTTGTGGGCACCTCACCAATAACGACACTCTGTAGCTGGTAAGCGCCCACATACGAGTCACATAGCAGTTCACACAAACGATGAAGTCCTTCTTCACCTTTCCGAATCATCCGGTCGAACGCCGCCCTGCAGAGCCTTATGTGTCCACGGGAAAACTGCATATGGCAGGTAACATTCGGATTACCCTGCAGCGCCTCTTTTATTTTATCGAGGTACGAGACGAGGTCATTAAGGAGAGGCTCCTGACTCACCATCCACAGCGGCGACCGTGCTCTGGAAGCCTCGTTAGAGTCGAATACTAGAGTGGATTCATTCTGGTTTTGCATTGATAACCGAGAGCATCTCCTCTGAGCGCCTGACTACCCTGAGCGCCTGACTCTACCAGTATGGATACAATCATCCAGGCTACACAATTGGGCTGGGAACAACTGCGGGAAGAATACTTGCACGGTCGGAGGGAATCGAACCCCCAACCTGCGGATTTGGAATCCGCTGCTCTACCAGTTGAGCTACGACCGTAAGTGCTAAAGATGGTAACACATCCGCCGCAAAATGGAACAATCCGCGCACATAGTACGGCACACCGACGGACGTCTCCACGTTTGTCGGTGCGTACGATGAAAAAACGAAATCTAGACGAGAAGGTGCTCGCCCACGAAACGCTCTTGGAATCAGTGGGGTTGAGAAGGTGGTGGTGAGAGAGGGATTCGAACCCCCGTAGGCCGGAGCCAGCAGATTTACAGTCTGCCCCCTTTAGCCACTCGGGCACCTCACCAGATGAGTGGATTGACCGTGACCTTGTGCCCTGCCTTGCACTTCCGGACAAAGTCCAGCGCGCGTAGCTGTCTATCTAGCTGCAGCGGGTGCAGGATCTCCTGCTACTCAAACAAATCCTGGCTGGGCCAGGTTTGTTTAGGTACTAGATAGCCCATGACGGAACTCGAATCCGTGACCTCTTCCTTACCAAGGAAGTGCTCTACCGACTGAGCTACATGGGCACGTCACGTTCAATAGGGCGGCATTATGATCAAATAATAGGATCAAGTAAATACGGCAGAATCAGGGAAGCGAGGGGAATTGAATTTTACCCGATTCGCGGTTATTGTCTTACGTAAGGTGCTGGCATAGCTCAATTGGTAGAGCAACTGATTTGTAATCAGTAGGTTCCCCGTTCAAGTCGGGGTGTCAGCTCCATAACTTTCCGGGTCCGGAATTAAGCAGTCCATAACCACGAATCGCACTGACCACGGGGATATGCCGGTGGCGGTCACTGAGAGGTTCTCACCAGGGCGCACGCCGAATCCTGCAGCCATCACCCCCGACGTAGGGCTCATCGGTGAGACACCACCTGCACCAATCCGAAAAGACTATGAGCGAACTACTGAGCCCGAATCAGCAAGCTGCCGTGGAGCGCCTTATCGGATTCATCCCGCTTCTGGAGAGCGGGGCGCTTAGAGACGTTCACACCGCATACATTACCACCGGCGAATATCCGGCTCCTCTAAGGGACCTCCAGATTACTTTCAAGACTGCCGCTCTCGCTCCTGAATCTGATAATTGGTTAGCTTGGAGCGAGCAGGCTCGGCCATACCTGCAGCAACCAGAGAGGATTGCATTATCCGACGCAGAGACGTTCTCGCGGCTACTTTCAATAGCGACACATTCGGAGCGTTTTAACAGAAGCCTCTTCCCCCATCTCTGCGCTTCCGGATTTATGCTGCATCTACTCAAGAGACTGCAAGCGAACCACAACCATTAGAGCGAACCTTGCCTGACACCGCTCATGGCAGACACGCCGCGTGTGCGAAACACTTTCCACCGTGAGGAAGGATACCTTCAGCTCACAATCGAAGAACAAGAACACTATGACAAGGACTCACCATGAAAACCTTCAGATATATCAACCAGGCTATATTGACGTTAACGCTCTTTACCTCTGCTGCTAGCAACCTTGTCGCAGAGGAACGTCCAATTGACCGATCGTCACGGGCATTTAAAGAGGCAGACTATACTCTCACCAAATCAACGGATGTGTACCGTGAGATCAGTGAGGGCAAGCAAGGCAAAGTGCCTCAATCGGTCCTCGATAAGACCCGCTGCGTCGCTATATTTCCAGACACAGTCACTGTATCGGCAGGTCTGGGCGGTACACACGGCGATGGTGTTGGTTTCTGCAAAACTGCCGCCGGAACTTGGGAGAACCCGATGTTTCTTAACCTCATCGGAGGGAGTGTTGGACTACAGGCCGGCGTCAAATCCGCAGATATGGTGCTTTATATCACCGGCGACAAAGCAGAGCAGGCGCTTCGCCGTGGCAGCTTCAAGGTGGGCGGCGAGCTCAGCGCAGTGGCTGGCTCATTCGATAAAACGGTTCCATCACCACAAGCTGAGGTCGTCGCATACTCTCGAAGCAAAGGACTCTTTATGGGAGCTAGCCTTGACGGCGTGAGTGTCAGCCGGGACGAGAGCGATGAACGAGCCTTCTACGGCTCTCGAGATCTCGCGCTAACCGCTAAAATACCAGAGGACCTTGAGAGCAAAGTGAAGCGATTACAGGACGAGCTTCCCGCTCACGTGGGATAATTCGCTGGGCGGTGAAGGGAGGTTTCGGAGCAAACTCGCTGCCGACGTACTTCTGCACCAGAGATCTCCTCTCACCGCCCTTGCAGCAACTCTGTCAGTCGCTTCACGTCCTCGCAAGATAGAGCGCCTTTTCTCTCTGCAATTCGAGTTGCAACCTGCCCCATGAGCGAATATACCGAGGCTGCATCGCTGAGCTTAGGCTCCTGTCTGAGGCTCTCGAGTTGTTGAGAGACTGTGGCAATTTCACCCCGCACGATAGGACCCGTTAGTGCCCCGGCAATACCCAACGCTTTTACGTTCTCTACTGTCCCTTGGGCAAGAGAGCTCATGAAACTGTCGATGGAATCATCTGGCACCCCCGCCGACTCGTACACTCTGCGTCCTACATCAAGAAGCGCAACCAGATAATTGCTGACTATCACGTGTCCTGCGTGGCAGCGAGATTTACTCTCGGCTGAAAGCTCAAACGTTTCTGCCCCAATAGCCGAAAAAAGTGCATGAAGAAGCTCTATAGCCTCGGGCTCGCCCTCAAGTGCACATGAAGTGCCGCAGAACAAACGATGTGCAAGCTCCGGATCAGCAAAGCTACGAATGGGATGTACGCTGCCTAGCAACACACTTCGTGCTCGCAGGGGCAACAAAACAGAGGAATCAACGGCGCCACTGCAATGAAAGATAAGGTTACGCGAGCTTTGAGCCCCTACATCCGCGAGCTCTCGAGCGATAGCGCTAAGCCTTGCGTCTCCTGCTGCTATCATCCACACATCCGCCGCGGGCAGCTCTGCGATGCTATTTTTCGGATCGCCTAAACCAATAAAATCGCGCGCGCTTTTCGCAGAATCTAGTGAACGACTCACCAAGCAGAGCCGCGAGACGAGCCCTTTCTCTACAAATAGGCGAGTCAAAGTCCGCCCGACTTTTCCACATCCGATCACGTTCAGGCGATACATCGCTACCGCAAACCAAAGAAGAAGAAAATGTTAACTATCAGGGGCACCAGCGCAGCTATCAAAAGCTTCATAGGAGACACGCCTCCGTCGAAGAATCGCGATAACAAAGCATTACCCGCCGGATTCGGCGCGTTGGCAATAATCGTAAGTCCACCGCCTGCCAACGCTCCAGCAACTACGGTGTATTTAAGCTCATCTGAGAAGTGTGGCACAAGTGAGGCAAGGTAGGTAATTGACGCGTTATCATTAAAAGCTGAAAGAGCGATACTGCTGGTAAACAACGTCAGCTCATCTAGACGAGTAAGAAGAGGCTCAATCCACCAGGCCTGAAACTCCCCGTGGATGACAAGTCCAGCCAAGAAGAAGCCTACCAAGAGCGGAGCCCTAAGCGATACTGATCGCTGGAAATGCCGCGTGGCGTCCACAAATGCCAAAAAGAATAGAAAGCCCATAATGACGAGTCGAGAGCTATCGGCGTGCGCGACAGTCCACACAAGAAATACTACATTTCCCAAGATCACAAACAGCGAGACTGGGCGTTCATGGAGATGCCCTACTCGTAAATCAATCGCCTCAGATTGTTCGGCTAGAGTACGAAACTCCCTCCTGAACATGAAGAAATACAACAGTGTTGATACCACGACCGAGCACAGAGCACGCCAGCCGAAGGTAAAAAACATATAGCGCGTATCCCAGCTCCACACTGAGGACACCATTATCACGGGCGGTGCAGCGAAATGCGTACATACTCCACCGATGGATATATTCGAGAAAAGAAGCGCACACGTCGCATATGAAAGCTTCGACGAGGGTCGATAGCGAAAGAAGTGCTGTGCAAGTAAGATGGCGCATATCGTCATCGCCGCGGGCTCCGTGATCAAAGAACCCAATACTGGGCCGACTGAAACAAGGGTAAACCACCAGGCAACAGGGGAACCCCCAAGCGCTGACGCCACAAAAGACAGCACTCGCTCGGCGAGGTACAGCACCGGCTGCGTCGAAGCGATCGCCATGACTACAACTACGAACACAGCCTCATTGAAGTGGACCGTCTTCTCAAGAAAGTACGTCGCCTCTGCTGGGCTCTTCATAATGGCAACACCTACCATCAGAGGAATCGCCCAAACACCAAAGACAGCCTCAATCTCGCCCAAGTAGTGCAGTGTAACCGCCAGAAAGCTCGCTGGTTCGTCGCGGTGCGAAGTCAGGTCGCGCTCGGCAAGCCACCGCAGATGTCGCCCCTCTTCTACTCTCCGAGCCCATCGAAGGAGCATCGGAGCAAAAAAAGTGTGGATGATAGCGAGAAAGAAAAGTGCTGTGGCGAATAAATTGAGCGGCTCAATCTGGACTCGGTGCCGCAGCACCTCAACCAGAGACTGAAAGTGCCCATCGTCGTAGGCAGAGACGGGAAGCGGAAGCCCCATCTCTGCGAGCGCATGCAGTGGCCCTTCAGCAGCCAAGGCAAATAACCCTGATGTGTACTCACTTGCGATTCGTATCACAATGTCGTGTCAGGCATCTGGCATCAGCCGGAACCGTCTGAAACAACACACGCTCCGTCAAGATTGGAGGTCGGCAGAGGCTAGTAGTTACTGGACACAAATCGGCAAAACGCCGTCTCGCAATCCAGTGCCAGTAAGGCACTACCCCGGCGGATACGCTCTCGGTCTACCTTGATTAGTCAAAAAGCGAGCGCTACCGAAGCTCTACCTGAGTGTCCTCGATTCTCGTCATCGACGCGGGGATACTCACGCGCGCCCCCGGCACCGCCGTTACCACGGCGTCCTCTACGATCTTCACCTGGTGGTCAAAGACCACGTCGCCCTTAACGGTTAGACTTGCTGCGTCGACGAGAGAGGGAACCACTTTCATGCGCGACTCGAAATCTTTTAACAAGCCGAAGAACTGCGAATCGAGTGACACAAGCGGCAGTCCAGGGAGCACTCGCGCCGGATTTATAGCTAATGTGCAATCGTCCTGCAGCACGTACGCATCGGAACGCACGACAAGCAGATCGTTATTCGACTTAACAGGGGCGAATCTTCTCCTGGGTACCTGAAGCGCCAGCGCGCCCTCGAACACCTCAATCGCCGCTCCCATCGCTGTCTCTATCTGCACGACCTTACGACTTGAGCGATCGCGCGGATTAACCGTCTTCTTATTACTAATCAACGGCAACGGTATCGTGCCCTCGTGATTACGAGCCACCTGTACTACCGCCTGAAGATCGAGCCATATCGAGTTCGTGTTGAAATGACGATACTTCGTGATGTCTTGAAACTCGGGTATGATATCTCCCCCTGGGCCTGTCGGAGCTTGCCCACTCTCACGAAGCACCAGGCGCCCAGTAGATCGCCGTCTTGCCAGATGTCCGCCTTTTGCGTCCGCTTTCGTCCGCTCCGCTGTCTCCATCAGAAACGGAGCACCAGTTCGCGCAAAGTACCCCAAAATCGCCGGCTCGACCGTAGCTCCAAGATTGTCCGCATTCGCAACGAACGCATACCGTTTGCCCATCGCAAGCAATTTTTCAGCGAGACCACTCGCTAATAGCGCAGCATAAATATCTCCATGTCCCGGCGGATTCCAGTTGAGAGAGTCATTCTCCTCCTCCGCCGGCATCATGGTATCTAGGTATATTTTTGGATGCTTATGCTGAAGGAATGTAATTGGAAGATCCCCAGGTCTCAGGTCTGGATAGCAGGACATCGCCTCACGAACGTCCGAATCAGTCGAAAAACTAGTCATGTGTACCAATGGGATTGCTACACCGACCTTCTCCCCCATGCACTGAAGCTGCTTGGCGATAATGTCATTGAATGACAGCTCACCCTTTACCTTCAAAAGCGACTTAGCACGCTCAAGACCCATAGTGGTCCCGAGGCCACCATTGAGACGAATAACAACAAGCTTTTCGAGCAGTCGCATTCCCTCATTCACAGTATCTGCACATTCTGTAATCTCTGAGAAACAAGCAACCTCTCGTACAGGCTCGATCTCTTCCTCTGCGATTACTCCCGTCTTTCCGTGGATGACGTCATCAAAAAGCCTCTCAAAGTTTCGAATAACAGACTCTGGCAGCTTGTCACGCCTCATCTTTTCAGCCGCTTTTTGGACTCCCGACGTCTCTTGCCTTACCACGTTCACCTCACTACGCAATTGGACACAAATTGATACCGCTCTTTACGAATCTATTCTCATGCTCGACTCGCCAAGAAGATAGCGGCGTTTCGTCGCTCGATGGTGTAAGGCCCACTCTGAGCCGGCAGGAATACCGCTCCCCCATCTTTGAGAGCAACAGCACGATGAGCTCCCGAAACCTTCGCCTGCTCACCGATACATAACATGATAGCATCACGAGCAACCTTCGGTATGAATACAGACCCGGTACCCTGGGGAGTCAGTGCCAACGTGAAGTCATCTATCGGAAGATCGAAGACAGCTAACTCACTATTCACAGCGCTGGCCTTCGCCAGCACCGGCAGCCCGGCGTTAGCATACGACACGCTTCTCAGCAGCGTATCGATATCTTTAAACTTCGGTGTTAGCCCTGCCCTAATAACGTTGTCAGAGCTCGCCATACACTCTACGAGGTCTCCATCCAGATATGCATGAGGGCAATTGGGTCCGATAAATACTGCCTCTCCCGCCTGAAGATGCACTATGTTCATCATGAAGATAGCGAGCAAGCCAGTATCACCATCACCGTAACACTGCCGAAGCCTATTCACTACTGAGAGCTCTTCCTCGAGACCACTTCCGTCAACTCGCAATCCACAAATTTCTCTCACCACTGAGGCAGCCTCGTCTCCCGGAAAATTGAGAGTTCGAGAAAACATATCCTTCAGCAACTCAGGTTGGTGAGTTTGTGATTGAACTCGCTGCAGGCGCGCAATAAGCTCGCCGCCCCACACACGCTCGAACGCGGGCAGCTGTCTTACTATCTCGACAAACTGAGACATGGGGCGAAAGCCGTATAACAACGTGACTGGTGTCAAGGCTACTCCGATCTCCGGCTTATGAGATGCGTCGGGATAATTACTTGGGTCTCGCTGATGCAGCGTCTTCGCCCACAACGAATCTGGATGACTCTGGATCGAAAGACCGAACTCGGGATTGATCGACAGAACTTTGAGCATAAATGATAGCTCCGTCGATCCATCTAGAAACGAACCTAAGGGAGCAATCTCGCCAGAGGGCAGTAGCACATCACTAGGCCCTTTCGGATGAGTGCCAAGCCAATACTCAGCCAGGGGTTCACACGACTCAAAGCGCTCAAGGAACCCCGAGATGCGAGATGCTGCCCCCTGCTTACCCCACGAGTAGCGCTGCACATGGCCACGCAACTCAACAGGCCCCATTACTTGAAGATTGTGCGTTCTCATGAATAAGACACGGAAACCCCTGCAACTCCCCTTGGAGAATGCCTAGAGCCTACTGAGAGAGGGTTGCCCATTCGACAAAAATAATCAATAAGATTGAGGATGTAAACCGACTATGCGCGATTACGCCCACTTGAGCCAATTGCGCCGAGACCTTACCCTTCAGTAAGGAATAGAATCTCGGTACCATAGGAAGGGTTGTAACGCTCTTGTTCTCATTCTGCAGTCATGTACGTAGCCCGCCTCCATATCCCCGCTAAAGCCGCCTCACTGGAGGGTGCGATATACGACACGACTTTTGGCTCGTCTAACGCCAACTCATTTTTTGGCCAATTAAAGGATATCTGCTCCTCCGGAGTACTGGAGCCTTTCTCACTTGAGTACTACTCAAAAGATAATTGCGTCTACGTCTGCATCGCTGGTGAGAAGGCAACTGTCGATGCCGTCACTTCTAATATCTACGGATATTTAGGAAACGTGGAAGTAGTCGAAGTAAGCGACTACACCGAGCAACTACCCTCAAACGCTCTGGTCGCGAGTATGGACCTCTACCTGGAGTTACCCGACATTTACCCGTTACAAAACTTCAAAAACTTTGCGTGGGATTGCACAACTCCCGTACTAACCGCCCTTGGTAGAGTTCCCGAAGGGGACTCGGCCCTCGTTCAAGTGCTTGTGCGTCCGTTACGGGACAGTACGGCTCTGCATATGGAGAACGCGCTCGCGCGGTATTTTGATTTCTTTAGCCGAATGTTTCGTGTTCGACACTGGTGGAAGTACCACAACAAAGAGGAAACGGCGAAGGTCATGCACGAAAAGCTGATGATGCAGATGTTTCGCGTGAACTACCGCATAAGCTCCCATGCAGTGATTCCTCCCAAAGCTACAAATGCCGACATACGCCGAATCAAGACTCGGCTCGCTACCAACTTGCGCAACATCGCTAACGGCTCGAAATCTCTCAACACCACACACCAGAACCGCTTCAGAAGTGGTCCGGTAGTTTTCGGCGCTTCCGCGAGGAAAAGAATCTCTCAACGGCAATTCAGCAGTCCGTACAAAGTCTGCGCAAAAGAACTGACCTCCATGTGGCATCCACCGTCCTTGGGGGTACTACCGAACACCGCTCGAGTTCTCTCGCGCAAAACACCAGCCCCCATGGCCCTTCCGAAGACTCCTAACGACCCGCAGATAAGCTTCTTCGGGCGTACTAACTATCGTGAGCAACGTCACGAGTTCGGCATCAGAAGATTTGATCGCAGACGCCATCTGTACGTCGTGGGCAAATCGGGAAATGGCAAGTCCTGCCTGCTCCACTTACTCGTTAAAAGTGACATCGACCAAGGTTACGGCTGCGCAATCCTCGATCCTCACGGCGACCTCATCGATGACGTGCTTCGGATCATCCCGAAAAATCGGGTCAAGGATGTTGTCATCTTCGACCCAAGCGATATCGAGCACCCGCCAAGCTTCAACCCGATGATTCCGATCAGGCCCGAGGACTCGATGCGCGTGACGCTCAGCTTCTTGGATACATTCAAGAAGGTGTTCGGTGGTTCGTGGTCAGACAAAATGGATTATGTGCTCCGCTACGCACTGATAGCGCTGCTCAATATCCCGGGGACGAGCATTGTGTCCTTACGCCGATTTCTCTCTGATGATGAGTTCCGCAACGAGGTAGTCCGGCGCAGTCCAGACGAGGTCGTGCGACGATTCTGGGAGGTTGAGTTTCCTTCTCGTCGTGGTGAGTTCGATGCTGGGCCCATCTCACAGCTGCTGAATAAACTAGATGAGCTACTCGCAACCGACATGGTACGAAACATCCTCGGCCAGCCATCGAATACATTCGACTTCCGAGACTTCATCGACTCGCGAAAGATAGTTCTCTTTAAGATCTCAAAGGGAGTCCTTGGCGCAGAGAATGCCTCTCTTCTCGGCTCCCTTATCGTGTGGAAGCTCTATGAAGCTGCTATGTCACGTGCTGACCAGGCAGCGGACCAGCGACAAGACTTCTATTTCTATGTCGATGAGTTTCAGAACTTCGCAACTCCATCGTTTGGTGAGATTTTGAGTGAGTCGCGAAAGTATCGACTCTGTCTTACCTTCGCAAACCAATTTCTTGGACAACTCCAATCTGGAATCGCAAGCACTGTCTTCGGAAACATCGCCAACTTAATCTCCTTTCGAGTTGGCTCTGAGGATGCAGGAGCAGTAGCCAACGAACTAAAGCCTCAGATAGGAGCGAGTGATTTACTGAACCTGGGTCTCAGAGAATTTTACATCAAGATGAGCGTCGACGGAGAGGTGCAAGAGGCCTTCTCGGGTCGTACCCTTGATGTACATCGGCCAACGACTCAAACTTCTCACACACAGGAGTGCATCGAGCACTCAAGAAAGACCTATGCGCTCCCCCTCGCCCAAGCAGAGGAGCAGTTAGCGCTATCAGAGATCCTCTCGCCGCGAGCGATAGGAATGAGGTAATCATCACGGCGCGGCAACAACCCTGAATTACCACTATACAGCCCGGGAATAGAACGCGGTCACTTGGCTTTAGTGTGCTAAAAACGCTCTTATCGGCCACCGGCGATTCGATGGCTCGCTACATGGAATCTAACACGAGAGGCGTTGCTTAAACGAAACGCCACGCAAACGAGGTTTCAAAGCCATGCACACCATTGCCCTATTCGGAGCAGGTAAGATAGGTGAGTCGATTACCGCCCTTCTCACTTCCTCAGGTCGCTACAAAGTCAAAGTATGTGACGGCGATCTCAGTGCCGCCACGAGACTTGCACAGGCATGGCCCAACGCCGAGCCTCACATACTCGACGTAGGCGATAAGGCATCTGTCACACAACTTCTTGTTGGATGCTCTGCTGTACTGAGCGCACTTCCTTTTTCGTGTAACGCAATGATTGCTGAAGCTGCTTCGGAGTGCGGCGTTCACTATGCGGATCTCACAGAGGACGTGAAGACGACGCAGTATGTCGCTAAAGTGGCGTCGACATCGAAATCGTGGTTTATGCCTCAGTGTGGTCTCGCGCCCGGGTTCATCAGTATCGCTGGGGCCCACCTCATCGCTCTCTTTGACTCAGTCGATACCCTGAACCTGCGGGTTGGCGCCCTTCCTCTCTACCCCACTAATAAACTCAAATACAATCTCACGTGGTCTACCGTCGGACTCATCAACGAGTACTGCAATCCCTGCGAAGTGATTAAGGACGGTCACATAACAACTGTTCCACCCCTGCAGGGTCACGAGGTACTTGCGCTAGATGGCGATGAGTACGAGGCGTTCAACACCTCTGGGGGATTAGGCACCCTCTGTCACTCGCTACTCGGCAAGGTGCGCAAACTGGGCTACAAGACGATTCGTTATCCGGGCCACAGAGACCTGATGGCTTTCTTGCTTAACGAACTGCGCTTTTCCGACGACCGAGATTCGTTGCGAGCAGTATTTGAACGCAGCATTCCCACAACAACCCAAGACAAGTGTATCATTTTGGCCGAGGCAAAAGGCACGATTCAAGGGCGCTATGTGCAGAAGACATACGCCAGCACTGTTTACCACCAAACCATCGCGGGACGTCATTTTGGCGCGATTCAGGTGACTACGGCCGCCGGCATCTGCGGCGCCGTCGATCTTGCACTCTCTGGAGCGTTGGGACCACGTAAGGGCTTACTCAAAGTCGAGGAGATCGACCTCAAAACATTCCTCGCTAACGAATTTGGAAAATACTTCCTCGATCAGAAAGCGCTTAGTGATCTCTAGCGTCGAGACCTACCGAGTCGGGTCGAGGATCGCATCAAGAATCGCTCGAGAAGCTGCGTAGACAGTTCCTGGCTCAAAACTCTCTCGTGGCCCGCCGATATTGAGGATGCGGATATCGTTCGTGGTGATCCACTTCCAACACCCTTCGACATCTGGCGCCTCACCGAGCGTCATGACAAGCGTAGGCTTCCCGTGCAGCTGAGCTCTTTCAACAGTAAGCGGAGTTCCATCTTGTGGATTACCTTTTGTGAGAACCAGCGTTCCATCTGAATCAATAGCGTTTAACTCAGTGCGAACCGCTGGCGTCGGGCTGCCACACTCCTGCATCGGATAATGCGCAGATATCACTCCGTCCTCGGCCCAACGCTCGGTTGGACACCAGCCACGGCACGGCAGCATGAGCTTGAAGGCCGAGTCGAGAGCTGCTCTATCGACGCCACTTTGACCGCCATTGACGATACACAGACGACGTTTTCCTAGCTTTACGCCACGGATACATCTTCCTATCTCAAGACTCTCTGTCTCTGAGAGCAGTTTACCTATTCGCATATTTCCTGACCCTTCCCGCCACCGTACCGAATCCTGGACACAAACCAACTGAGAGTCAATGAGTGTTCATGAACCGGAACACCCCTATCACACTCCCCTTTGGAGGCTTAATGATAGCCGATCATAGACCCCTAAATCGACTATTTACGACACATTCGGACCAACTACGACTCACTCTAATCTGAACGACGTCTGCGTTCGTGAGTTTTCTGTAAATTTACTAACGTCTGCTTGGGTAGCGCCGCTCGCTCTGGTATGAAGCGTGTCGAAATGAAGGAGCATTGAGCCGTCCGCGCGCGGGCGACTCACGGTCGATAGTAGCTGAATAAGAGTTTCATCTGGTGTCAGATGGGTACTGAGCCAAATCCCCACGATCCGTCCGCAGAAAAGCCATCCATCGAAGCAGGCCCCCCTGCTGGAGATACTCCTACAACGCCCACGCCGGGGGAAGAAAACCATGACAGCGCCACACCCGCCGGAACACCAAGTGAGATCTCCGCTCTAAAGGGCCCGCAACGCGATGCAGCCGACCTCGCTGATGCTGCGCTCGATGAACTCGGCAGTGCCTACCCCAACGGAACACCACTCCTTTCGGCAGACCCAACAGTTGCTAAAGCTCTCTACTCCTACTCGGACCTTCTCTCAATCACAGATGCCCTAAAGTTCGCTGCTAAGATCTTTACCCCTGACCGAACACCAGGCACTTCACAGCCACAAGTGCGGCCAAATGTGCCGGTGCCGCTGCTAGAGTCCTCCGTTGACATCGCACTGCAACTGATTGTCGCCGGAGCACCGACTAAATACGTCGTGGCAGGCATCCTCCATGACGTCTTCAGTGGCTACGTTGACGCAAATCGTGCGGATCTCAACGACACCATCAATCGAAAGTTTGGTGACCTAGACGACACAGGAGAGATATCAGATTTGATCGGACTGGTGGGCAAACCAGATAGTCCAGTCCGTGAGGTATGGCTTCAGAGGAAAACCAAGGTCGTAAGCTCGCTGCTCGCTGAGATACCGGATACGGACCGACTAAAATCTCCATACTCTCCTGATGATCTAAAGTTTATGACCAAGGCCCTGCGCTACGTTCACAACACCTTTGGAGAAGCTAAGCCAAGACCTTGGGGGCCACACGAGACCCTCCCGATGTTTCATCATGCATCGCAGGTAGGGCTTCTTTTGGTTGGATCGGGCCAACCTAAAGAAGTAGTAGTCGCTGGTTTAATGCACGACTTCTATGAGGGCTATGTTAAGAGTCCAACGCGAGACGAGCTTGAAAGTCACGTGAAAATTCATTTTGGAGCGAGAGTTCACGAGCTCATCTCTGCGGTTACTGAACCCGCAAAGGGCCCGCAAGAGGGCAACTGGAGAGAGCGCAAGCTCGCCGTAGTTAACAGCCTACGATATGCTGGCCGCGAAGCGAGTACGATCGTGTGTGCGTCAAAGATCTCGACGATGGCCGAGGGAAACAAGTTCCTTTATCAGACGGGAGATGTGTGTGGATGGTCAGCTGGCAGCTGGGCTGACAACTTGAGCGTATTTCACGAGCTCCGGTCGATTTTTGTGGCTAACCGAGTGCCGTGGTCTCTAGTCCATCGCTACGACGTCGAACTAAGTCGCTGGTCAAAACATGGCAACGAGGACGACGTAGTACACTGAGATACCGCATGAGCTTGCGGCACTCTGAGCCCCTACGACGTGAGCACTTTAATCATCTTGTCTAACCCCCACTCCAGATCCTCTTTTGTGATCGTAAGAGGTGGCGCCACTCGAATCGTCTGAACACGGGTATCCTTACACAAAACGCCCTCGTACTTTAGCTTCTTACAGAAGTCCTTGGCGGTTCCCGCTTTTGGATCAATATCGATACCATACCAGAGGCCTCGACCACGCACCGCGCGCACGACCCCCGGTTGTATCGCTTGGAGTCGCTCCAACCCGTATGCGCCAAGCTCGGCCGCTCGTACGTGCGGCTTCTCTTCTCGGATCAACGCCAAAACCTCTCTGGCAATCGCACAGGCTAATGGATTCCCTCCGAACGTACTACCATGCGTACCTGGGGTAAAAACTCGCATTATGGCGTCATCTGCCGCCACAGCTGACACGGGAACAACTCCTCCTCCAAGCGATTTTGCGAGAATATACATATCCGGCACTACGCTCTCGTGATCACAGGCGAAGATCGAGCCGGTCCGGCACATACCGGACTGAATCTCATCAGCCACCATCAACACATTACGACGCGAGCAAATCTCTCTGACCTGACGCACATATCCATCTGGCGGAATGATGATTCCCCCTTCTCCAAGAATTGGTTCAAAGATAAATGCAGCTGTACGATCCGTGATCGCTGCATCGAGCGCCGCAGCATCGCCGTACGGTATGGAAGGAAAGCCGGTAGTGAACGGGCCAAAGTTCGTTCGACTATCCGCTGACGTACTAAAACCGACGATAGTAGTTGTTCGGCCATGAAAATTATCGGAGCAAACTATTATTTCGGCTTCATCCTGCGGAACGCCCTTTACCTCGTACGCCCACTTCCGGGCTGCTTTCACCGCCGTCTCGACAGCTTCGGCACCAGAGTTCATCAAGAGCACTTTGTCTTTTCCGCAAAACTCAGCCAACTCCTGACAGAGGTAGGCGAAGTTCTCCGAGTAAAAAGCCCGACTAACAAGGGTGAGCCTCTCAAGTTGCTCGTGCGCAGCTTTAATAATACGAGGATTTTTATGACCGAAATTAATAGCCCCGTAGGCGCTCAACAGATCGAGGTAGCGTTTGCCCTCAATATCTTCTACCCATGAGCCCTCACCGCTGCGCAAAACGACGTCAAGCGGTCCATAGTTGTGCGCCGAAAAACGCTGCGTTAGCTCTATGATCTGGCGAGAATCCATACCGAAAGAAACCTCTCAAAGCCACGTGGCTTTCTACGTTAGATGCCTCGTCGGGCAAAACCGTTGTACTACCAACAGTATACGGGATAGAGCACCTTCCAACCAGCACAGCGTTTAAAGGAGCCTCGCTATACCTGTAAAAAGAGCAGGATAGCAGCGCCTCAGGGCTCCAACGCTACGGCAGGCTTCGCCCGTCAAAACTTAGCGAAGCCGGGGAACCGTGGGAACGGCATCACATCGCGGATATTCTGCATGCCGGTCATGTACATCAAAAGTCTCTCAAAACCTAAGCCGAATCCGGCGTGCGGTACGGTGCCGAATTTGCGCAATTCGAGGTACCACCAGTATGCAGCCTCATCGAGACCCATCGCGCGGATCTTTGCGAGCAACACATCGTAGCGCTCCTCTCGCTGCGATCCTCCAATTATCTCACCAAGTCGGGGCACTAGCACATCCATGGCTCGAACGGTCTTTCCATCTTCGTTTAAGCGCATATAAAACGCCTTAATGTCCTTTGGATAATTGACAACTGTGACGGGCCCCTTGACGTGCTCGTCTGTCAGAAATCGCTCATGCTCAGACTGCAGATCGATCCCCCATGAGACCGGATACTCAAAGCTCTTTCCACTCTTCTCGAGAATGGTAATCGCGTCGGTGTAGTCGAGCCGTGTGAACTTTGACTCGCACACTGCTTGCAGATTGTCGATGTGTCCTGGCTGAACCCACTCTTGAGATGCGAGAAACTCGATCTCTTTGGAGCAGGTCGAAAGCACTTCCTTGATGACTCCCTGGACAAAATCCTGAGCTAGCTCCATGTTATCCTCGAGCTCGTAGAAAGCCATCTCTGGCTCGATCATCCAAAACTCGGCGAGATGCCTCGTCGTGTTTGAATTCTCCGCTCGAAACGTAGGCCCAAAGGTATAGATCTTCGAGATACCCATCGCGCACACTTCACCTTCTAGTTGACCAGACACGGTGAGGCTCGCGGGCTCCTTAAAGAAATCTTGTGAATAATCTATCTTTCCGTTCACTCGTGGCGGATTCTCAGGATCTAGCGTTGAGACATGAAACATCTCGCCCGCGCCCTCGCAATCAGAGGTACTAATAATCGGGGTGTTGAGGTAAAAGAATCCACGCTCTTGGAAAAACCGATGCACGGCGAAAGCAGCCGCTGAACGAACACGCAATACAGCTCCCATCGTGCTTGTACGGGGACGCAGGTGAAGCACCTCGCGGAGGAACTCCAAGGAATGCGCCTTCTTCTGCAGGGGAAATTGCTCCGGGTCCGCTTCACCGACGAGGTCGAAGCTCTTTACCTGGAACTCGTACTTCTGTCCCTTACCAGGGGAAACGATCAGCTCACCTGAGACTCTGATGGAGGCGCCGGTCTGAACCTTAGACACGTTCTCGGCGTAGCCTGCCAGCGTGGGATCGATAACCAGCTGCAAGCCCGCTACCGCCGTGCCGTCAGTCAATTCAATGAAGGATACTCGCTTGGACTGTCGATGGGTTTTGACCCAACCTCCGAGCTCGAGGTGCCCGAGGGCAACCTTGTCATCATTAACGTCTCGAATTGTTACAAATTTTGCCATAGTGATTCTCCCGCGCTTCGGTATACCACCCTTTGTAACGCTCAGGAAACGGCAGTCATGCGCGCGACTCAAACAATCGCCGGTAACATCCCCCCACACCTTGATTCGCCCGCCTGAACCAGCTACTCTCCCCGGACCAAAAAAGACACATCGGGGTGTAGCTCAGCCCGGCTAGAGCACTAGTTTTGGGAACTAGGGGTCGGAGGTTCAAATCCTCTCACCCCGATTCTTTTTTGAAGAGACCATCATCGGCACGCAGGCGGAATCCCTAACGCCCTGATTATCAAGAGATCTTGCCGACACCATCACCAATACCAACCGCTCGCAGCTATCCGTCCTGCGAAGATACCAGACGCCAGCTACCACTTTCTTCAACCGACAGTAGCCTACCCCAGAGTCCTCCGTTGATTACCCCCTCGTGCCACACTACAGTTGAGTGGACCGTCGACCTGGATACCAGCCAGACCGGGGACACAACAACCTAGCCAAGAGGTGGTGAATGAAGAACTTTCTGCTGATGACGATAGCGGCGCTCGGACTCACTCAACTCGTGATAAGTGTCACGATGTATGTGCGTCACGCCCCACTACATGAGTCCGCAGATAGTGCTACCACCGACAGCGCCCCACGTACGCACAACAACGAGCCGGACACCATTACAGCACAGCACGAGGCGCGCCTAGCCACGACCGCAGCCAAACCTCTCTCTCACGATCAAGACGAACGGGCTCGGCTTGATATGTCGGGCAAGAAGCGCGATCCATTCGTCCCGTACTATTCGCTGAGCCCATCGGGAGCGCCCAACCCTAACGCTCCGCTCACCGCCTATGACCTCACGGAACTTCGAGTTGCAGCGATCATCAAAGACTCCGCCGGTTCCTACTCTGCCTCGATCGAAACAAAGTCAGGCAAGAACTTCATCGTGAAACGAGGCATTCAGATCGGAACTCGTGGAGGCCAAATTGTGGACATATCCCCGGCGAAAGTTATCGTCTCCGAGATAGTGAAAGATAGCACGGGGAAACGAAGCGCTCAGTTTTATGAAATGGCCCTACGCAGCACAAAACCAACTGATGGGATGACCGCGCCGGAGTAATCACAACAACGAGTGAGTCCGCCGCGTACCACTCCCGCTCAGCTTTCTAGAGGGTAGTATTTCGAATATATGCGCCCGTCCCGTGCACTATAGAAGACAATCGATCAAGCGAACGGTACGACACCGCCTCCGCCACGACTTCTTCCGAAACGACATCGTGCCCAGCAAGGTCGGCTATCGTTACGGCCACGCGCAGCACTCTGGTGTAGCCCCGTGCGCTTATGCCGATCCGCCGTACCGCCTCTGCCAACAAAAGACGGGCTGCATCGGTCACCTGTATAGCAGAGCGCAACGCCCCCTCTGAGAGCTCACTATTGAGCACACCTTGTCGAGCGAACTGTCTACATCGAGCCGCCAAAACCGCTGCTACAAGCCCCTCAGAAGTCGTCGCGGTTGACGGCTGCGCCCACACCAAATCTTCCACGCGGACCGCCTCTAATTCCACGTGCAAATCAATTCGGTCGAGGATCGGTTGTGACAGCTTTGCCAGATAATCACGCACTGCGTGATGCGAACAACGGCACGTCCCAACATGAGAACCGAAGCGCCCACAGGGACATGGATTCATCGCAGCTATCAACTGGAAACGAGCCGGAAACGTAACCGAGGCCTTAGCTCGAGCAATTTGAACCCAGCCTGTCTCAAGCGGTGAGCGTAGAGCTTCGACCGCGCTGCGCCGGAACTCAGGGAACTCATCAAGAAACAACACACCTCGATGTGCGAGACTCACCTCTCCGGGACGGGGGCCAGCGCCCCCTCCGATAAGCCCGGCGTCACTTACCACATAGTGAGGTGTGCGAACCGGTCGAACCCCTGCCAGCAGTGCCTCAGTCGCCTGACCCGCAATGCTGTGAATGCGAAGCACCTCAAGCCTCTCGTCGGGTGAGAGCGGCGGCAGGAGCGTGGAAAGGCGTTCCGCCAACATACTCTTGCCACAACCAGGGGGGCCAATCATTAACAAGTTGTGTCCCCCCGCCGCCGCAATCGTTAGTGCCCTTTTTGCTATCACCTGCCCGAGGACGTCGTCGAGCGATCGTCGAACAGGCACCCGCTCCATCTCTGGTGCATCGATCTGCCCAGGCTCCTCTCGACCACTGAGAATTCGAATTGCCTGCGAAAGGGATGACGTTGGGATAATTCGAACGCCTGGCACCATACAGGCTTCTTGCGCGTTAGGAAGAGGGACTACTACAGACCGATCGCCTCGCTGCATCGCCGCAAGTGCGTGAGCGGCCACTCCAACCGTGCTCTTAACGTCTCCAAGCAGAGACAACTCGCCACATATTGAAACTCTTTCTAACGCTGCTTGAGGCACCCCATCGCAGGCACTAACAATCGCCAACGCGATCGGCAGATCGAACGACGCCGTATCCTTACGGACCTCTGCAGGGGCTAAGTTCACGAGGATATTCTGCGGTGGATCGAATCCTGCACCTCGTACCGCCGAGAGGATCCGTTCTCGAGATTCTCTGACCGCCGCACCCCCCAATCCAAGGATTGAAAATCGCTCCTGCCCCTCCTGTAGGCGCACCTCCACTTCCACCGGAACGGCATCTAATCCGACGATGCAACTCGTTTGTGCTGTAGCGAACATACGAGGGGGGTAATCGCTGATGTCCGCCAAAAGTTGCGAAGTAGCTGCATAAAGTAATCACGAAACACGCTGGCCGGTACAGTATGTGCTTGTTAGGGGGCGAACGTAGCGAAGGTCACTGCAAAGCTCCACACTTCAGGTACTTAGCTAGCGCATCTGGGTAAATTTTTCCGCTTCCGATATGTCCGACGTGCCCTCAGTGAACGAGCAGATTGCGCAGGCCTGGTCCAGGGTTCCGGCGGGCGAACGGCGTGAACTCGCAACCCGAGCCAACCTTAAAGGTGCACAGGCGTGCCTGCTAGCACTACTCTTCGGCACTACCCTCGCTTTTTGCTTCAAGGAAAACACTATCCTTCTAGGTATGCTAGCCTTGCTGCCAGTTTTGTATCAGGTTGTTGCGACCCGTGAATGGATTGAGGGGAAACCCCGGCTGCCAATTAGCTACTTTGTAGCCGAAAAAGCCGCGGCCCAATACGCTCGTCACTACAACACGGCTGACGCATCCGTCAAAGTACTGTTCAAGGGTATTGTAACCCCGCCGACAGGCGCCATGCAGGAGCCCTCCCCTGGGGACTCACCGAAAAAGGTCAGTGTGTGGGTGGCTCTGTTTGGTGACCGTCTGATTATGTTCTCCGAACACCCAGAAGGTGCGCGCTTAGAGTTCTTGCAGTCACTTGGCGAGCAGCTCATCGTCTCATCGGACACCGCGGGCGATCCTGATATGGCCCCGGATATCATCTTCCTCGATGTGCGCTCGACGGATGTTGACGAGCCAACACGTTGGACTCTGCAAAGCATCTGCCCCCAAGCGCTCGCTACGTGTCTACGCAAGGTCCAGTTCTACTCCGAGCAGATCCGAGCAGAGAAGCAGCGACGAGCTGCGCTGGCTGCCGAGAAAGCTCGGCTTGAGCAAGAAAGGCTTGAGTTGCGCCGTCAGGAGCTGCTTCGCATCGAGGAGGAGCGCCAGGCCCACGAACTAGCAAAACGACAGCAGCTTAATGAGGAGCTAGCGGAGAAAGCTCCTACGAAGCCAGAACCTGCGGCTCCACACCCCTAGCAGCAGAGCAAAAATAAAACAGAAGCACCATGGAGCCTCATGTCCCTGCGGGCGAGGTTTTAGGCTAGGCACCTACGTGCTAAGACGGTACTTTAGGAGGGGGCACGGCTAAAAGAAGATCCTTGAGGCCATCGCCATGGTTATACGACACCGCCCCCGTGCGACTAAGGCGAGGGCTGTCATCCTTTGACGCGGACTTTGGTTATGTTGTCTATCAAAAAAATCTCTACATACATCCACCCGTACGTTGTTTGTGCGGTGTTCTCGGCTATCTCTCTGGGGGGAGTGAGCAATGTCGTAGCGGAGCAGCCATCTGCCTTGTCGGGTGGACCGAAGACAATAGCCTCTAAAGACCGTGTTTCTGTGCTGATTGACCGTGAAATCGAGGACACGAAGAGCTTTATTATCTTAAAACTAGCGGTGCCTACAGACTCTAAGGTCAACGCTTTTCTACTCTCAGATCCTCCTAGACTCGTTGTCGACTTTGAGGGGGCTTCAATCAAGAAGAGCGAGAACTTTGCGGCTCCGAGTAACGGGGTCGTCAAACAGGTTCGCCTCGGAGCCCACGCAAATAAACTCCGCGTCGTAATTGATTTGATAAAAGCCACTCCCCCCGAGTACGAGTGGAAAGCAGGCAAGCGTCAAGCGATCATCAAAATCCTAGAAGAGGAGAAAAAAGAGGCTCCTGCTGTATCGCCGGTCGCTGCGCCACCTGCGACATCTGCAGCGCCAGCCACCACCTCACCGCAACCGGCTACCCCGGTCGCGATTCAACCAACAGCAAAACTGCCTCCAGCCGAGCCAACACGCGCACCCGCAGCAGCCACTCCCACTATAGCGGCCACGGTGACCCCTAAGCCTGCTCTTCCAACAGCCACAGCCGCGCCAGTTGTGACCAACACACCATCTACGACAGCATCCTCAGCGGCATCACCACAACCTGAGCAACGAAAGCTGGCGGACCTGGAGCAGCCCGGAGCGACAGTGCCGGGCGGCAGCGTACCGGCTGCTGCCAAATCACCAGCCAAGCCCGCGCTTCCAGACTACCAAAGCGAGGGAGCCACACAGCCCCAACCCCCGCAAGAGCGCCTTGGCGATCTCGAGTCCAGCAAGGCTCCGCCTGCAAAGGGCTCAACGACATTTTCAATCAAGGGGTACAAGTTCGAATATCTGCCGGACAAAACACCTGTGCTCAAAATCGCACTCAACAAACCTCGCGCCCAGGCGCAGATTAGTAAGGTGGACTCCGAGACCTACAAAATAGAAGTGAAGGACTGCGCCCTCGAAAATGAGGACCTCGAATTACCGCAATTTCCTCCCCATGACTTCGTAGGCTTTGTCATGGTGGTCTCAGAGTCTGTTGGTAAAAATGTAGAGATAAGTGTGAGCACCGAGAACGACATGGTACTTACCACCTCGATACACGACTCCGAGATCTGGGTGAAGAAGCCATAACTACCCGGTCAAACTGAATCGAATAGAGCAGTGACCTTCCTTGGAGCGGAGCTCTCTCGTGGTCCTATTTTTCTCTTAAAAATAGCCATCTGGCGTGATACTGTCTCGCTGATTTTCTGAACGCGGGCTGCAATGTCCTCTCGATCACCTCAATCTACGTATGACCCCGCGCTTGCAGAGCGATTGGTAGGCCTCATCGAGGCCGGGCAGGATTCTGCCGCGCTGCACCAGCTATCAGCAGCCCCGTCGAGCCTACGAGCCGAGGCCGCGCGTGAGTTCCTTTGGAGAGGAGATGATCAGGGATACCAGTCGGCAAAGACGCTGGTGCGCCAAGGGACATTAGCGCCGGAGGAGCTTCGCTCGATCTTCTCTGCCGCCGCTGAATGTGGCGAAACAAGGATGCTCAAGCTCATCGCCTCAACGAGCCCAGAGGCAATTGAAGCCGGAACGATTCGAAACGCCCTTCTCGGCGCACTCTACAACTCGCAGACTGCGAGCATCAGCTGGATCGCTGACACCGAATTATTATCAGTGGAGTCCAAGTATCGAGCTATCGTCCCTCCTCTTTTTAAATCTTCCGAGGAACATCGCGGAAGCCTCCAAGCCCGTAATGAGCTAGGCACCGCGGAGATAATCATCACCAAACAGTACCGCGACGCCCAATACGAGCTGCGTCAGCAGCGACGTCAAGCGCTCCGAACTCAAGAAGAGCCCTCTGCAGCGGAGAAGCGACAACTACGAATTGAGCGAAAGTTCTCAACGCTCCTGAGCAGAGCGATTAATCAGATCCGTAGTCATCGACAGCGCCACACCGCAGAGCTGCAGGGCGATGAGCTACGCAATCACCGCGAGATCACTGCACTGCTGATTGAACAAGTAACGCGGGAAGTTCAGCGTCAACGCGAAGTCGCCCTCATAGAGAGGCCTGAGGCCACCCGCAATCAGAAGCCACATCGGCCATTTGAGGTCACTACATGGCGGGCAACAAACCCAGACGGGCACGAGAACTCTCCATCTTTCGCTGAAATGTTAGAGAACTTCTTTCACGCAAACTTCGGGCCAAGGGGCGGAGAAGTAAGAACTTTCGACAGTTTTATTGACACGGTCCTCTCAACCTGGGGCGCAAACAATCGCCCACTTTCTCGCGAGTCGCTATGCAGACTCATTGAGAAGAAGCATCCCCAGAACGCCAGACTCACCAACAGCGTCTTTTACCAGTGGAGAAACTATCAGAACCAAACTCCAAGTACCGAATCAATCATGACGCTTGTGGCAGCGTTTAATCTCAATAAGATTCATGAACTCCTGCTATTCCGAATCGCAAAAGGCACGCCTTGCCACGACGTTGAAACCCTAGTGAGTCGAGCTGAAGACGCCTTAAGAACTCCAGAAGAAGCAAGAACCCGAGGAGAGCTGTTCACGGCGATCACTGAAGCGTCTGGAATCCCTCTTGTAAACCTCACGAGCGTTCTCGGAGTACATCAAATCCATATGTGGAAGCGAGGACAGCGGATCGAGGATCCCGCGGTGGTGAGCACCCTCGTAGACCTCATACATCCGGTCGACATATACCCCAAGGAAGAGTTCGAATCGGCACAGGCCCTCAGCGCTCGAATCAAAGCTATCCTTGGTGGGCGGTCTGCATCAGTCCTTGATGCGGTATTCTTAGCCGAGCGGTCAACCGTGGCAAATCCAGGCGGCTTACTATTCTCGTTACTCGTCGGCGGACGAGGCATTATGCCCTTATCAGAGAATGCCGCGGCCTCACTACTTGGAGTAACTGAGGGCAAGGTACGGCGCATGGCGAGACCCTCGCCATGTCGTGGCGGAGAGATAACTGAATCCATCGCTTCTGCGACACTGGATTACGTCCAGGGAGTAACCCCGTCTACGCGAAATCTCTTATCACCGATTCAAAAAGCAGAGCGAGATCTCGCGCTTGATATTCTTACTGGCGTTCCTTCACCAATTCGACTCCTTATGAAGGCATCTCGCGGTGAGTTGTCTCACGCTGGAGAGATCCATCGCTTAACTCGGCAACGTAGAGGCGTTCTACAAGAGTGGGGGTTAAGTGACTTCGAACTCGGTAAAGCAACCATCACCGCCTCTCGAGCCTCGGCGATGGCTAAATGGCTCGGATTTGTAGGCCCTCAACACCAGGAGTCTCGACGCTTATTCATAACGATGGCAACAGGGACCCACTCCCAGGAGACTCCATCTCAGATCCTTGACGACATTATCTCCGGCAAAGTAGAGCGACACATTGGAGTCCAGAAGTTTTTTGACTGGACAGGCCTTACTCGCGCAGAACTCGCCCGGAGAATTGGAGCAAGCAGGACTAGCGGAGCTTCATACACAAGCGCACAACGTGCTGGACGAATATTCAATCAAACGCACCTTAGTCTTCTGGCGGAGGAATTGGGCTTGCGTCATCGGTTCGATGAGCTAGTCTCTGTTTTCACCCCTAAGAAATACACACCGTAGCGCAGACATACCACAGGATTGCAGTGGCTTGGCGAACACCACCAAAAGAGCAGCGACAAAAACTCAAGCTGCAACGGGAGCTCAGCCGCCGACGGCTGATCGAACGGACCGAGGACGACGCAATCTTCGCCGCGTGCGCGTACATAACCAACGCAGATGGACCACCGAGCCGGAGCGAGGAATCGTTTATTCTTGACTACCTAGCCAGCTGCAGCCGTGGCGAAGGCGACTATGTCCGAGTTACAGCAGCGTCTGTTGCCGCCGTTACCAAAGATCTCGCCACCACAAAGCTTCGCTCATACCGAGCAGCCTGTCGCGTCTCAATCACCAAACAACGGCGCCTCATCGATGGTCTTCTACGGTTAGCTGCGTGCGACAAACCACTCAACGAACTCGAGCAGAGAGCCTTACACGAGATCGCTGAAGCGCTTGGTTTTCCCGTTGAGAAGCACGCGACTCTTCGCAGGCATCTAGGAGTCCCCCGGTCAACGTCAACCAAGACCACTCGATCAGAGGACCCTCGCAGAGCACAGAAAGCGAAGCCTGCTGCGCCCTCGCCTCACCAGTGGTGCTATGACACCCTAGGGTGCACCGAGAAAGACTCCGATGAGACCGTAAAACGAGCCTACAGAAGGCTTGCAGCGAAGCTTCACCCAGACAAGCACGCAGGAGGCACGCGCACATCGGAATCAATCCTCGTCTATCAGCGCGATTTCCAGAAGCTTCAGGACGCCTATGCGGCCTTGAAGCGAGTGCGCCCAACGCTGCGCTAGCATGAAGACATCAATAGCTGAGCCTGGGAGAACAGCGAGGATTACAGTCTCTCAATTTTAAGTGAGTCTCCGACAACCTTAAGTAGACTGCCCTTGCCATTAATACTGGTCTCGAGCACTACCTCTCGCTCCCAGAGCCTTGCCACGTGTTTAAGGGTGTGGTCTGCGTATTCAAGCTGCAAATCTCGACCATCATGGTAATGCTTAAGGTAGAGGGTCCTGTTGCGGCCAAAATCGGCATCTTCGACCTTAATAACCGGAATCGAGCCTGTGCCCACGCTCTTAATGAGGGTGTCGCGAACGTCTTTCCATCCCTCTTCGTTGGAAACTTTGGTTACCACGCGCTCTTTTCCACGTCTGTCATGCTGGAAAAGATTAAGCTCTTCCATCAAGTCTTTCGTGAGAAAACGCCGGAGGAAGGACTGATCTCGATCAGATTCACGCACTTCAAAGATCTTTTTTCGACCTGGCGTGTCATTTTCATCTTGGCCCGCTTGGGCGCGCGGAGGCTCGTCATCGCTCCACTCTTTACCTGTGTCACCCTGATTCCACCTTCGCTCAATGTCATGCCACATGACAAACCCCAGGTGATACGGATTCAATCCTCCTGGATGGGGGCGCAGCACCTGATTGTGCCGAACGAGCAACTCAAGGTGCATATCCTGCGGGAGCTTAAGCTCATTTAATATCTTGTGGTGCCAGTAACTCGCCCACCCCTCGTTCATGATCTTGGTCTCCATCTGGGGCATGAAGTACTGCGTCTGCTGGTCGACTATCTGCAAGATATCTTGCTTCCACTCTGGAAGGTACGGATTGTACGCGGCTATGAATTGAAGCAGATTCTCCTGTGGCTCTGCTGGCGTCTTGGTCAAATTCGGCGCTACATATTCAGGAGATGGATGAATCTCTCGCCATGGGTCCGGTGCCGGCTGTGCCCTCTCCCATGCTCGCACACGCTGCTCTGCATCGGATAGTTGGCGAATCGCCAAGTTTCTTGAGCGCTGGTAGCAAATAGCATGGGCGTGATCGATAGCGTCTTCAACTGCCTCGATACCAATTGAAGGATCCTCTTGGTAACTAGCGATTCGATTTGCTCCATTCTTAAACATCTCCAGAACGTGTCGAGCGTCTGTTCCACTGGTGAACGTAAAGTTATTGGCAAAAAAGTCATTATGGCCATACACGTGCGCTATTGTGAGCACCTGCAGCAACAAGGAATTATCGCGCATGAGGTAGGCAAGACACGGATTGGAATTTATCACCATCTCATATGGCAAGCCCGACACACCGTAGTCGTACATCGTCTTTTGGCGTTCATACGATTTCCCATATGACCAGTGTGGGTAATGCGAGGGCATTCCAGTGTACGCCATGTACCCTAGCATCTCGTTATGATCACAAACCTCAAACTCCTGCGGGTAGCAATTCAGGCCGTAGCGACGTACGAGCTCTTGAATTCTCTCATCCCAAACCGCTAATTCTTCAACATTAAATGACATAGTTCCTTATGGAGCTGCGGCTGCTGCACCTTCACTACTACCAAACACTTTACCGTGCGCTGATACACCACTCGCTTTATCTTTCATCAGAAAACTGCGAAATCCTTCCCACAAGTCCTCTTTCTTTTCGATGGTGATCATGTGGAAGTTCTGTGCCTGTATCTGCCCGAACACCTCCAGCATACTTCCGCTATAATATGCGCTGCCTGATGGCTTAATCTCTCCGTAGCCGAAGAGATTGCACACTTTACACAACTCCTCCGCAGCTTGGAGCGCACGTTCATTATCTGAATAAAAGTTGTCGCCATCAGAGCAGTGAAATGCGTATATGTTCCACAAAGACGGATGATACCTGTCGTTGATGATGTCCAGTGCCTTGCGATACCCGGAGGAGATGTAGGTACCTCCCGATTCAACTTTATGAAAAAAGTCTCCCTCTGGAACCTCTTTAGCCTCTGTATGGTGAGCTATGAATACAACTTCAACGTTTGCGTACTTCTGTCGAACAAACTGATACAGAAGAAAGTAGAAGCTCCGCGCGAGGTACTTTTTCACCGTACCCATCGAGCCTGATGTATCCATGATGCAGAACACGACAGCATTGGAAGCTTCTCGCGTAGTTGGAGCTATGTGAAAAAAGCTCATGTCGTCTTCATGAAAAGGGAAACGCTGCTCACCTTCCTTGATCGCCTCTCCGCGAGTGCCCTTGACGGACAACATCCGACGCACTCGATTACGAGCCGTAGCACGCTTGTCTAGGCGCGGTCTGATACCAGCTTTTCGATGACCTTTTCGCTTGCGCGCATCGTCTGACATTACCTTCTTGAGAGCCTTGCGCTCGAGCTCAGGGAGCTCAAGGTCATCGAACATGATCGCAATAAGCTCCTCGAGCGTGATGTCAGTCTCAAACGCATCGACACCAGCTTGGCTTCCGGCGCCTTGACCCTGCCCCTGTCCGTCTTGTCCCCCCTGATCGACAACATCACCGGGCTTTTGATTACCATCACCTTGGGCGGCTCCAGGGGAATTGTCGCCATAGATGAAGCGATACTCTTTTACTGAGCGAATCGGGACCTTGATGATCTTGTCTCTGTCGCGGCCTATGATCGATTCCTCGGCCAGGATATCTCCGATGTTATCGCGAATGGAGTCCTTAATCTTTTGGCGATGCCGCATCCGATCTCTGGCGCTCCGGTCAGATCGCTGTGAGGTCGGAACATACGGACGAAAGATTGTCGACATACGAGCTACGAGCTCCCTACACGAATCAGATCACCAGAAGACGACTCACCATCCATCATGCGACGGGTGGCTAGTCCTTCCAGAGGTTATTCGCCGCGTACTTCAAAATTACATCAACACAACTGGCTGGGTATCCGTTTCGAATTAACTGTTCGACCATACGGCCATACTTCTTATGTTGGTCGTCATCGCGGGTTCGAGCCTTAGTGATAATTCTCGAGACATCGCGCACACTCGCCATGAGCTTCTTCTCGATAGCTTCCTTGAGTGGCTCGTAGCACTCATACGAAACCTTCTCCCCCCGACGCCCGGCAGACCAGAGATAGGCGATAACCTCCTGCCGGAAACCGTCACAAGCAGTTCCGATTATTGCGATCTGCTCCTCTATCGACTTCATGAATCCCTCATCGGGCTCCAGCACCTCTCCGGTACTCCTATCCTTAAACTTCTTCTTCGTCACGTATGACTCCGCATGGTCGAGATAGTTCTGGAACAGCGCTTCGGCCTGCTCTTGATACGAATAGACAAACGCCTTCGTAATCTCCTTCTCAAGAACCTCGAGATATTCCTTGTGCAGAGTATCTTGCAGGAACTCAAGGTAGCGCTTCTTCACATCATCCGGAAAATCCGCTTCCTTCACCATATGCACGAGAGACTCTCGCACCGAGATTGGATGGATGGCGTTTTGCTCAACGTTGTCCGACAGAGCGTTATCAAGCGCCTTCATGATGAAGCGCGTCGAGATACCATTCATCCCCTCGCTCTTCGCCTCTTCTCGCAGCTCTACAACATCGATGCGCTTTGTCTTACCTTTCTCTACAACTTCTTCACCGTTATAGAGCTTTAATTTTGTCATCAGATCGCATTTATTTGTCGGCTCAAGTCGCGACAAAATAGCGAACATCGACGCGATTTCAATGGTATGAGGCGCGATATCAGCTGTGAATTGGGATTGTCGAATGATCTTTTTGTAAATCTTCACTTCTTCGGACAGACGAAGATTATACGGCACTTTGACTGTCACAATACGATCAAGGATCGCCTCGTTGGTGTGATCGCTCTTAAACTTCTTCCACTCTGCTTCGTTAGAGTGCGCAACGATACAGGTGTCTACGTAGATCATTCCGTGTCGACCCGGCGCCGGAATCGACTTCTCTTGAGTTGCGGTGATCATCGCGTGGAGGTATTCGGTTTCGTTCTTGAATACCTCGATGAATTCGACCATTCCTCGATTACCGACGTTCAATGCGCCAGTGAGGTCTAGCACCCGAGGATCTCCCTCTGAATAGAGATCAAGTTTGGAGATATCTTCTCCTCCGATAAGCACGCTTGTGTCCTGGTTATTGGGATCGACTGGTGGAACGACGCCAACGCCGCGTTTTGCTCGAATACTGAAATCGTAGGTTCGTACGGGGAAGTCTTCCCACTTGCCTTGGTATTCTTCCTTGAGGCGATATCGACAAACCGGGCAGAGGTCTCCCTCGATCTCTACGCCAAGCATCTTCGAGAACTCCTTGCGCAGGTGCCGCGGAACCAGGTGCAGGGGCTCCTCAAACATCGGACAGTTCTCGACAGCATGAAATGCCGAGAGCTGCTCTAACCCCTTCTTCAATCGCTCTACGAGTGAACTCTTTCCGGATCCTACAGGACCAACGAGATACAAGACTTGCCGGCTTTCCTCTCCCTTGAGGGACGCCGAATGAAAATATCGAACGATTTGATTAATCGTCTTCTCCATTCCGAAGAACTCGTCGGCGAAGAAGTTATAGACTTTTAGTTTCTCACCCTTGAAGATTCGCTTCAGGCGCGGATTCTGTTCAAGGTCAACTTCAACCATGCCCTGGTCGAAGAGCATATCGTAGAGGCGCTTGTGCGCGAGTTTATGCAACGACGGATTCTCGCGTACGAGCTCCAGGTACTCAAGCATCGTACCTTTCCAAGAGGACTTCTTGCGAGTTTCACGGTCTTCTTGAATCAGCTTTTGGAATTCATTGCTCATGGAACCTTCTCCTTAACGTCGTGCTCTACTACCACTTGTGATCGCTACTGACGCTATCGAAAGCATATCGACAGCATTCTTCCCACCGTGACCCGAACAACACATCAACCTGAATCGATACATCACACACCCACACAAGCTGTGCGTATGCGATACCCCGATTTACCTTTAGATCATCCGATCGACGCTCTCGCCAACGGATTGAATTCACAACACCTACCTACCAAGGTAAACGATCTCTTAGCCGGCCGCCAACCTATTACGGTAGTGTGCATTACCTGGGCACACTGGTCCTGCTATAGAGTTTGATGTCAGACCTATTGAAATCTGTTCTTGAGCAGCCACATCCTAGCGCTATTTAGGCGCTATTAACCTCTTGAAGCCGACAGTTTAGCGTCAGCACCTCGCTGTAGGGGAAACGCGGACACTCGCGTACTAGCTTTTCCCTCCGAGCTGCGAGTCTTACGCATGCGTGATCATAGAATCACGTTCGGGACCTGGAGCCGCCCTCGCCGGACACTCCAAACGCTCGAAATTAATTAGCAAAAGCACGCTTCTCGATTGAGGTTCGAGAAACCTCAGTATAGACTACCGCTGGTTTGAACGGGGACTAACTATGACCAACTCTGCCTCGCATCTGAACGACTCCTCCTGCACAAATAATGCCGCTACGCATACGAGGCCACATCCCTGGATGCGACTTGCGACCCTGGATGATGCGACACAACACGGTCTCAAAAAGACCGAGTTCGAAGCGATCACTAGCGCACTTGGTCGGTCCGTTAATCTCGTTGAGCTCGGCATCTGCTCCGCTCTTTTTTCGGAACACTGTTCCTACAAGAGCACCAAGGTCCACCTCCGCACCCTGCCAACCACCGGAACGAGAGTCTTGGTTGGTCCAGGAGAAAACGCCTGTGTCGTTGATATCGGAGATAACGAGGCCGTGGTGTTTAAAGTTGAGAGCCATAACCACCCCTCGTTCATCGAACCCTTTCAGGGTGCAGCAACGGGCGTCGGCGGCATACTACGAGATGTCTTTACAATGGGGGCCCGGCCAGTTGCACTCCTCAATTCACTGCGATTTGGTGATCCATCACTCCCGAAAAGCAAGTACCTTCTGCGCCGCGCAGTAAACGGCATCGGTTTCTACGGAAACTGCATGGGAATTCCGACAGTGGGTGGCGAGCTATCATTCCATCCATCTTTCAATGGTAACTGTCTCGTAAATGCCTTCGCACTAGGAGTCGTAAAACAGGATGAAGTATTTCTCGGCACCGCAGCGGGAGTCGGGAATGTCGTCTTGTATGTTGGCTCAAAGACTGGTCGTGACGGAATTCACGGGGCAAGTATGTCGTCGGAGTCGTTTGATGACAACTCCGAGGCGAAGCGCCCAACAGTGCAAGTTGGAGACCCTTTTCAAGAAAAGCTTCTCCTGGAGGCGTGCCTTGAGGCATTCAAGAGTGGTCATGTCGTAGGCGTTCAAGATATGGGCGCGGCCGGCCTGACAAGCTCCTCGTTTGAGATGGCGGATCGCGGCAACAATGGCGTACGACTCCATCTCGACCGAGTCCCTCAACGAGAAGTGGGGATGAATCCTTATGAAATAATGCTCTCCGAGTCTCAAGAACGGATGCTGTTTATCGTTAAGGCTGGGCACGAGGACAAGCTCATCTCTATCTTCAAGCACTGGGAGTTAGACGCTGTGGCTATTGGCGAAGTGATCGCGGGAGGCGACGTCGAGCTACTGTGGCATAACGAAGTCGTATCGCGGATCCCGGCTAAACTACTGACGAGCGCGGTCCCCGAATACTCGTGGCCGATGAGTCCACCACAAGATCCCTCACTGACCGCCACTATAGACCTCGCCACAATTCAGGAGCCTGAAGACATCACCTCGTGCTGGCTGCGGGTCCTTTCGTCCCCAAACAACTGCTCTCGTCACGCGGTGTACAATCAGTACGACTCCACAGTTCGCGCCGACACCGTCATTCACCCAGGAAGCGATGCTGGCGTAGTCAGATTAAAGTCAGAACGCCCTACTCAAAAGGGAATCGCTATATCACTGGACTGCAATTCGCGCTTCTGCGCGATCGACGCCCAAGCGGGCACAGCACTCTCGCTTGCTGAGTCATGTCGCAATATCGCCGCGACGGGCGCAATCCCACTAGGCATCTCGGATTGCCTCAATATGCCCAGCCCAGAAAATCCCGAGACAATGTGGCAGATAGCCCATAGCATCAAGGGGCTTGGCGAAGCCGCTCGAGCATTCAATATCCCAGTCGTAAGTGGGAATGTCAGTCTCTATAACCAGACACATGGCCAAGGCATCCAACCGACGCCATTGTTAGCACTCGTAGGGCTATTGGAGGACGTTTCACACGCAGTTCCCGCTCAGTTTCAGTCTGACGGAGATGCAATCTTACTGATCGGGGATACTCATCCTGAAGACCTAGGAGGAAGCGCATACCTGGCGGAGATCCACGGGATTGAGCGTGGCAAGCTCCCCACTCTTAACTACTCACTTGAGCAAAAGACCTGCGACACAATCCGCTCACTTATCAACCGAAAATTACTTCGCTCATGCCACGATCTCTCCCAGGGAGGACTTGCTGTAGCGCTCGCAGAGGCCTGCTTTAACGACTATACCTCTCCGAAAGGGGCGACTCTCACTCTAGCCAAACGCCCAGCGCGGCGCGATGTCGCGCTCTTCTCGGAGAGCGGTGCCCGCTTTATCGTGAGTTGCGCCGTTGAGAAAGCCGAGGAGGTCAAAGCAGCCATCGAAAGCGCTGGCCTTTCTGTCGCCGGTCAGGGGCGTGTCGGTGGAAACTCAATCTCCATCGAGGGAGTCGGTTCCATCTCGTGCGCTACTGCTTTCGAGGGATGGTTCAACGGCCTAGAAGAGATTTTCGGGGATTAATATGGATATCCGGCAGGACAAGTTTCACGACGAGTGCGGGCTCATGGCGGTATGGAACCACCCAGAGGCAGCAAACTTGGCGTATCTTGGTCTCTACGCCCAGCAACATCGTGGGCAAGAGGGCGCCGGTGTCGTATCAGTCAAACGCAACGGTGACGACAACCCGCACTTCTTTTTTCACAAAGGACTGGGGCTCGTAGCTGACGTCTTCGGCAACTTTGACTTCTCTCAACTGCCAGGCGAAACCGCAATCGGCCACGTCCGTTACACTACGGCCGGGGGCAACAAGCTGGCAAATGTGCAACCCTTTGTCGCCGACATCGCGCTTGGGTATGTGGCGGTCGCTCACAACGGCAATCTCATTAATGCAGATGAGCTCCGCCGCGAACTGATCGATAGCGGCTCGATCTTTGCAAGTACATCCGACACGGAAACCATCCTGCACCTCTTAGCACACGGCGACAAAGATGCCCCACGCGTTGAAACTGTCATCGCCGCGCTGCATAGGCTCAAGGGAGCATTCTCTCTTTTGCTACTTTTTGAAGACAGGCTCATTGTTGCCCGAGATCGACACGGGCTGCGCCCACTCGCCATCGGGGAACTTAACGGCGGCCTTGTCTTCGCTTCCGAGACGTGCGCCTTCGATTTGATCGGCGCAAAATATATACGCGACGTAGCGGTCGGAGAAGTAGTAGAGGTTTTTAGAGACGGCTCCATGAAGAGCTACTTCCCGTTCGGTTTTTCGAAGGAAGCACCATGCATATTCGAGTTTGTGTACTTCGCACGACCCGACTCGAATGTCTTTGGTAAAAATGTGTACAAGCTCCGTAAAAATATGGGAGCCGAGCTGGAGCGAGAGAATATCGTTGCTGCCGATCTGGTGACAGCGGTACCAGACTCAGGCGTTGCCGCGGCGATCGGATACGCGGAGGCTGCAAAGCTGCCCTATGAGATGGGCCTTGTTCGAAATCACTACGTTGGTCGCACGTTTATCGAGCCGAAGCAGTCAATTAGAGATTTCGGAGTAAAAATAAAGCTAAACGCCAATCCAGCAATTTTGGCAGGCAAATCGATTGTGGTCGTCGACGACTCAATCGTTCGTGGCACAACTAGCCGTAAATTAGTTGCGATGTTGCGCCAAGCGGGAGCTCGAGAGGTTCACCTTCGCATCTCCTCTCCGCCGACCACCGACCCGTGTTACTACGGAATCGACACTCCTGATAAGCACGATCTTATCGCCTCGAAACATTCAGTAGCAGAGATCGCGGAATTTATCGGGGTAGATTCACTTGCATACCTTTCTCTCGAGGGACTGTATCGCGCAGTTGAGTCTACCCCGGGTAAGTTCTGCGACGCGTGTTTTAGCGGGAGCTACCCCGCCGGCACGCCTGTCGCGATCAACTCGAAACGACAGCAGATGCTGTTTGAGCGTGAATAAGCTACGCTCATATTCCACTTAAAGTAGAATAGTGGCGATTGTGGGACCATCGCGCTGACTGAGCCGTAGCATCCAGATAATCTTTCCTTCGAGAGGAGTGAAAGATGGCAAACGAAGACCTCACGTCATTACGTAGCTGGTATGCGGACGAAATCGGATGGGCATCCGGGGTCGTTGAGGCGAGCATTCTCAAGGCTTTTGCACGAGTGCCTCGTGAGGACTACCTACCACCTGGGCCATGGCTTTTATCGACCGCAATGACGCCCGAGCCGTTCCGCAAAACATCAGACGCCGACCCTCACCACCTTTATCACAATGTCGTCGTAGCAATCGATCCAGACCGCGACCTTAGCTCCGCTCTACCCTCTTATATGGCCCTACTACTCGACCTCGCGCACCTTCAACCGGGCGCCTGTGTCGGGCACATCGGCGCCGGCCTGGGATACTATTCGGCGATAATGGCTGAGCTTGTGGGCGACAGTGGCTCGATAATCGCGCTGGAACTCGATCCAACGCTAGCTGACCTGGCGACTCGAAACCTGAAAGACTATTCGAACGTTCAGTGCCTCTGTGCTGATGGCAGCTCGTATACCTTTCTACCTCGCTCGCTTGATGCGTTGATCATCAGTGCCGGGGCGAGCATTGTGCAGAGATGTTGGCTTGAGAGTTTGCGACAAGGGGGATGTCTCATAGTGCCACTATTCCTCTCCGAGTCAGAGCTTGGACAGGTGACACGAATTACGCGACGTGGGGAGCGTTTTCGAGTCGAATTCATCATGGATACGATCGTATATCCATGCATCGGCAGTTGTGATAGCGACAGTGGACATCTGCTCCGTGAGGCAGTTGAAACATTCGGATGGTATTCCGACGCTGAATTACGATTGGACGTCGAGAATGCCGATCAATCTGCCTGGATAGTCACACCGTCATATTGGATCTCGATGATTGAAGTAGACGGAGATCCCACGGCTCAGATTGCGCCTAACGAGATCGTTGCGGTCCGGTAGACATCACTACCACTTACTCTTATAGCCCTTCGACCAACCTGCTCGCTTCACGTCAGCGGCACAGTCATTCCAGGGACCGCTCATACAATTCATCGAGTCGATGGGCGTCTTGCGGTACATTTTAACCCTGTCATAGGAGGCTTGATATCGCGCTCCACCCTTCTGGTTGAAACCGAGAAAAACTCCCCCAACCAGTGCCATCATCAGCCCTGTCGAAGCTACTCCTGAAATTGTGAAGAACCCTTTCATACTCAGTCTCTCCCTCGAGCCACCAACTGGGCTCGATACTCCCTGGGGAGCAAGAGCTATGCCGAGCTAACTGAGCTTATTCGGCTGCCATAACCCCCTGAAAGCAAGAGAGCATCCCTCAAAACAGGAGATTCTCCTAGGCCTCCACTTCTCATACCGTGAAAAGAATGCAGGGAAACTCAGACTGCCTATTTCGGGCAATTTCTCTCCAGCACACAGGGGGTCGCCCAGGTCGAATCAATCTAGACACCAATGTGTCAGGACGTATAGCGTACCCGTGCCTATTACGTTCGAATTCCGGAGTATTCATGGTCCGATCCTACTTGTGCAGCCTCGCGTACGTGATAGCTGCGTTAACTACTCTCACCCCGCTCACACTTATGGCTAACGGTAAGCCTTGCAAGCAGGGACTGAAGGGCGGATACGTAATTTGGAGTAAGGCAGGATCCACGGATGGAACAGGGGCATTTAGCTTCGGATCGGGACGCGCCTCCGTCTTGCCAGGATTCACCTGGAATGTCTCAGGTAAGCCCTTAAACGTGCGCATTGGAACTGACGAACCATTTAGCGGCGGCAACTCCATGAAAGGATTCTATGGACAAGCCGATGACGCAACCAACCTGAACATTCGTATACAAGCTAACGAGACAGACCGTGGTCGCCCGATTCCGCACAGCGCGATTCTCACGATTCAATTCGACGCAACAACTCCAGCCTCTGGGTGGGGTTTCTCTGTTATAGACCTGGATGTGGACCAGGTCACTATTTCAGCTACAGATGCCTCAGGGGCTGCGGTTCCAAAGGACATTATTGCGAAGTGGTTCATTCAAAAATTCGATGCGAACCCCTCTCAGGACGGCGTTAATATCCCCTCATGGGATCCTACCGACGCTGCCGTCGTAGGCTCGGAGAGTAGATCAACTCGCGTACGAACCACTGTTGAGGGCAGCTTGACTGACAGCGAAGCGGGCTCTGCCTGGTTTCAACCAAACATTTCTCTAAGGACCCTGACGCTTGAGTATGAGTCTCTCCAGGAGACCGCAACTCCGTCATATCATGTCTTGATCGGCGCGTGTGCGACGACCTTTACAAGCGCTACTCCAACACCTGCTGCTGGAGGCGACAGCGACGGCGATACGATTTCGGATGCGACTGAGGGTTCCGGTGATGGCGACAACGATGACATACCGAATTATTTAGATCTCGACAGTGATGACGACGACATACCGGATTCAGTCGAAGGCGCAGACGATAGCGATAGTGATGGAGTACCAGATTATCTCGACGGAGACTCGGATGGAGATAATGTCCCAGATCAAATTGAGCGAGATGCTGATGGCTCTCAATGCGCTGCAACAGGGCTCGACAACAACAGAGACGGAATCGACGATGGTGTAGCCTCTTGCTCCACGTCACCGCTCTCTGATGATGACACCGATGGCAACCCGGATCTTACGGACTCCGACTCTGACAATGACGGCAAAACTGATGGTGACGAGGCCTACGATATGGATGGAGACGGAGACCGCGACGTAGAGCCGAGCGGAGAGGATACTAACGACAATGGTACCGATGACGCCTTTGAGTCGTTTACGACTCCAGATGATCTCAACTTGGGATATGTCGGCGAACTGAATGAGGCGCCGTGCACATCGACATCAGC
>OMII01000063.1 GCA_900299055.1 Pseudomonadota bacterium
AGCGTCAGATGTGTATAAGAGACAGCTTCGGAATACCTCAGTTGGTATCTCCAACAGCCGCAGGCTCAGGCTCAGATCGAACGTGCTCGTCGTGGAACGACAATACAGCTCATTTCAAGGGGAGAGCTTGCTGAGCTCACAGTCCCTATTCCCCCTCTACAGCTACAGGAAAAGATCGCTAAGATCGGCGCTCTCGCACTCAAAGAGCAAGACTTGCTCGATCAGCTTAAAATCGAGCGACACAGGTTAATCAGCGCATCTCTTCAGAGAGTTGCTGACGGGTATGTAACGAACTAACACAATTTTTAAAATAAAAGTCGGAGGACAGATGGCAACTGAATTAACAGAGCTGAACCAAAACGAGATTAACGGCGTCGCTTGGCGGGCCTGCGACACCTTTCGCGGCGTAATCGACCCATCGGAATACAAGAACTACATCTTAGCGATGCTCTTTCTCAAGTTCCTTAGTGATGCGTGGAAAGACCACTACGAGCAGTACAGCAAAGAGTACGATGGGGATAAAGTACGAATTGAACGCCGCATGGCGCGCGAGCGTTTCATCCTTCCTGAAAACTGCACCTTTGATTACCTATACGCTCATCGCAAAGACACGGATATCGGTGAGAAAATTAATCACGCCCTGGACTCTATCGAAGAAGCTAACAAGACCAAATTAGAGGGCGTATTCAGAAACATCGACTTCAACTCAGAGACAGCCCTCGGACAACCAAAAGAGAAGAATAAGCGTCTTGAACACCTGCTTGAGGACTTTGCCGATGTCAGAATGGATCTCCGACCTTCACGGATCGGAAATCAAGATGTAATCGGAAATACCTATGAGTATCTGATTGCTCGATTCGCCAGTGACGCCGGCAAAAAGGGTGGCGAGTTCTATACGCCGGCAGAAGTAGCAACACTGCTCGCAAGGCTCCTAGACCCCAAATCAGGGGAGCGTATCTGCGACCCTACCTGCGGTTCGGGCTCTCTTCTCATTCGCATCGCACGAGAGATTGAAGGCACGAATTACTCTCTTTATGGGCAGGAATCGAACGGAAGCACATGGGCGCTCTCAAAGATGAACATGTTCCTTCACGGAATGGATAACGCTCGCATTGAATGGGGGGACACCCTTCTCAATCCACGGCTCATTGAGGGCGACACCTTGATGAAGTTTGACATCATAGTAGCAAATCCACCCTTCTCGCTCGACAAGTGGGGCTTTGGTGACCCAGCTCTCAATAAGTTCAACCGCTTCCATCGAGGTGTGCCGCCTAAGAGTAAGGGTGACTATGCGTTCATCACGCACATGCTTGAGACGATGAACGAGACCACTGGAAGAGTTGGTGTGGTAGTTCCGCACGGAGTTCTTTTTCGTGGAGGGGCTGAGGGGAAGATTCGGCAACGACTCATTGAGGAGAACCTTCTCGATGCAGTGATAGGGCTGCCGGCGAACCTTTTTTATGGAACGGGTATTCCGGCGGCTATTCTTGTGTTCAAGAAAAGCCGAAAGGATCAGTCAGTGATGTTTATCGATGCTAGTCGTGAGTTTCAGGAGGGGAAGAATCAGAATCGGCTTACTGATGCGAACATCGATAAGATTGTCTCGTGTTATAGGAAACGAGAGCAGATCGGTAAGTATTCGGCTCTGGTAGCGGTGGATGATATTAAGGCGAATGACTTTAACCTTAATATACCGCGGTATGTGGATTCGTTTGAGGAGGAGGTCGAGATTGATATCAAGGCGGTTCAGAGGAATATTGAGGAGATAGAAAAAGAACTGCATGCAACCCGAATTAGTATTTCTAGTTATTTAGCTGAGCTGGGGCTAAACATATGAGCCAAGCAACATGGAAAACGGCAGAGCTGGGCGAACTGGGCACAATCTTAACTGGATCGACACCACCGACCAAAAATTCTGAATACTTCAATGGAAAAGTGCCATTTGTCAGTCCATCGGACTTGGGTAAGAGAAAGTACATAACCGAAGCTCAAAGAACACTTAGCGAGCTAGGGGCTAGAGAAGCACAGTGTATTCCGACGGGTAGCGTCCTTGTCACCTGCATTGGCTCCACGATTGGCAAAATAGGAATTGCGGCTACGCCACTTGCCACTAATCAACAGATTAACTCGCTAATCCCAAATCAGATGGCATGCTCTGAATTTGTATTTTACCAGCTACAGAGGCTCGCACCACTACTGCGAAAGCTTGCTGGCTGTCAGGCTGTTCCCATCATAAACAAAAGCACTCTCAGCTCTATCGCCATCAAATTACCTTCGTTAATAGAGCAAAACAAAATCGCCGAAATCCTCACCTGCTGGGATAAGGCGATTGAGTTGGTGGAGAAATTGATTGAGGAGAAAACGCGATTATCTAAAGGGCTCGCGCGAGACCTTCTGTTAGGCAAAAAGAGATTGCGGCAATTTTCAAAGCCATGGGTAGAATCCCATATTGGAGACCTACTTGAGCCGATTGACAGATATGTGGAATGGGATGATGACGCAACTTACAAGCTAGTGAGTATTCGTCGACGAGCCGGCGGTATGTTCATGCGGGAGTCTCTAAAGGGAGCAGATATTCTAACCAAAACTCTTAAAACAACTTCCAGTGGTGATTTTGTGATCGCTCGCATGCAGGTTGTTCATGGAGCGATGGCAATAACCCCGCCAGAACTCAACGGGGCCCACGTATCTGACTCTTATGTTACGTGTACCAGCAAAGATCCATATCGGCTCAAAACTGAATTCTTTGGTTATCTGGCAACCCTTCCTCAATTGTGGAACATCGCATTGCTTTCCAGTCATGGAGTCTCTATCGAAAAAATGACCTTCGATTTGAGAACATTTTTCAAGCACAAAGTGAAAGTGCCCACTGATACAGCTGAGCAATGCGCCATAGTTGAGTTCTTGGATGTTATGAACAAAGAGTTGATAGCTCTCAAAAGCTATCAAGATCATCTCATCCAGCAAAAGCGCGGGCTGATGCAACAGCTGTTGACGGGGAAAAAAAGAGTAGCAGTAGAAAATTGATATGAGAAAAGGTAGAAGCCCATGCAGGAACGATTTAGTTCAAAAACTAATTCTACAGCAGGGGTTTATCCTTGAAAGTCAGGTTTTTCAGACCCTTTCTGCTCATTACGGGTTGCGACTCGAAAGACCCTCTGCTGACGGCTTTGCTGTTCCGACACAGGAGGGCACGTCTCAAGAGGTCGACGTACTTGCCGTAATTTCAAACGCGCACCAAACGCTCCAGAATCCTCAATTCACAAATCACGATTTCTATCAGCCGGAATCACTTGCAGATGTGAAGAACGTCTTTGTTATTGAGTGCAAAGGGCATTCGACGAACGGTATATTACTCTGTAAGTTGCGGCATCGGACAGCTCCGGAGCAATCACGATTTACTAATCGAGCTGCGATTCGAGTACGCACGGGGCGAGCGACCGACTTTACGCCTGACAAAGGACGGATCCATTTAAACTCTCCTCAATTATGGATAGACGGGGTCAGCCTAATGGAGGTTTCGCCCGTGGTAGATGCCTGCGCCTTTTACAATCTCTCGAACAACAATGGGTTCACTGAGGACAAGTCCAAGTTATTCAAGGCCATTCAACAGGTTTCCTCTCGTGCATCATCGTTTGACGAGTGGGTCAAGATGTCGTGGAGAACAAGCAAATCGAGTCTCACCGCCTATACTATTACTCCCGTCATCTGCACCAACGTTCCGATTTCGGTGATGCGCATTGATGCCGAAACGGTCTCTATAAGTGAAGTAGAGTGGGCATTTATCCAAAACTCGGAGGCAATCGCTGCCGATTGTTCGCCATCAGCGTTTAGCCATCGATTGATTCCTTTAGTTCAATCCTCGGCCATCACCAAATTTTGTGACGCAGTGATGTCTAACGACCCCACTGCTCTTTCGATTGGCATCGCAGAAGAACAATCTGTCCTCACGTTTAACATTAAGGACGCCCAACAAACATTCAGAGACGAAAACAAAGTGAGTTGAGCCATCATGCAAAAAGACCTAATCACCAAACTCCACCGCACCTTCGAAGACTCCGTTCACAACGAGGACGGCGTTGAGTTCTGGTATGCGAGAGACCTACAAAGACTCCTTGATTACACGCAATGGCGAAACTTTGAGTTAGTCATTGAGAAGGCGAAAACAGCCTGCAAAAACTCAAACAATGAGGTATCGGATCACTTTGCTGACGTCAGCAAGGTGATCGAGGCTGGTAAAGGTGCTCTTCATGAAGTGTCTGATTATCGCCTCACTCGATATGCTTGTTATCTGATTGCTCAAAACGGCGACTCTCGGAAAACAGAGATTGCATTCGCTCAGACCTACTTTGCAATTCAGACTAGAAAACAGGAGATCCTTGAAAAGCGGTTTGAAGAGGCCGAGAGAATTTCTGCTAGGGAGAGACTTACTGAGTCAGAGAAGCTCCTCGCCGGCATCGCCTTTGAGCGCGGGGTTGATGGAGAGGGCTTCGCCAGAATAAAGAGCCGAGGAGATCAGGTTCTTTTTGGCGGAAACACGACCTCTCAAATGAAGCAGAGGTTAAAGATTCCAGAGAAACGAGCCTTAGCTGACTTTTTACCTGAAGTAACGATCTCAGCTAAGCAGTTGGCGAACGCTATCTCCTCACACAACATCAACGACAAGAACCTGAAAGGCGAAGCCTCTATCTCTACGGAACACCAAGCAAGCAATCGCGAGGTCAGAGGGGCACTTACGAGAGCCGGCATATATCCTGAGAAGCTCCCAGCAGCAGAAGATCTCAAGAAGGTCGCATCACGACTTAAAGCCGAGCAGAAACAATTACCAAAGCACAGTAAGAAGTTGAAAAAGGGTTAAAATGGAAACTCCCTCATTCCTAGAAGACGATATTTCAAAACTCCCCGCCCTCGACCTCTTAATCAAGATGGGATGGGAATACCTCTCACCAAAAGAGGCACTTGTCCTACGAAACAATAAGAAGTCGGCTGTTCTGCTTGAGCCTCTCATCGACGAGCAACTGCGGGCCACCGGACACTATTCGTACCGAGGCGAGGTATCTTCCTTTCCTGACTCGGCTATTCGTAGCACCAAGGATGCTCTACGAGACTATATCTATGATGGTCTAGTTCGCACGAACGAGAAGGTCTATGACCTGCTAACCCTCGGCAAATCGATTGAATTGAATATCGCGGGGGAGAAGACGAGCAAGGACCTGCACTTTATCGATTGGAAGAACCCGCACAACAACCGCTTCCATGTAACTCAGGAATTTGAAGTCGAACGCACCGCCAGTTGGGAGACACGGCGGCCTGACTTAGTTCTCTTCGTGAACGGCATCCCCTTCGTCGTTATTGAGTGCAAACGACCAGACCTGACCACTGTTGACCCGATCACCGAGGCTATCTCGCAACAGATACGCAACCAGAAGGATGAAAACATCCCCAAGCTCTTCGTGTATGCGCAGCTTCTTTTAGGACTCGCGACCAATAATTGCTCCTATGGTACAACGGGAACTCCAGCGAAGTTTTGGGCAACATGGCGCGAACAAGATGACATCGACCCGAAAATTAGGGAGCTCGTATCCAAGAAACTGAGCGATAAGGTGGTTTCTCAGCTGATTGAAGACTCTGCCAATGCTGACCGTCCCGACCGGCGTAAGAGAGCGAAGGACTACCTTACTGAATTACAGACGACCACTCGACTTCCAACAGAGCAGGATCGAATTCTGTTTAGTTTATGTAGACCCGAACGGCTAATCGAACTTGTGCATCAATTTGTAGTATTTGATCAAGGAGAGAGAAAGATCGCGAGGTACCAGCAGTACTTTGCTGTCAAGGAAGCCGTCAGACGGGTCGTTTCATACAATGAGAGCGGCAACCGTCAAGGCGGAGTCGTCTGGCACACTCAAGGCAGCGGCAAGAGTATCACGATGGTGATGATGGCGAAGGCGATCGCTCTTCACCCCCAGATCGTTAATCCTCGGATAGTTCTCGTAACCGACCGTGTTGATCTTGACGATCAGCTTTACGGCACTTTCAAGAGCTGCGGCCTAGAGCCATTTCAGGCAAAGACGGGCTCTCACCTGATGGAGCTTCTCAGTGGCAACAAGGCTGCGCTCGTTACGACAATCATCAACAAGTTCCATGCTGGTCTGAAGGGCAAACGGTTCAAGGACGAATCCACAAACATCTTTGTTCTTGTCGATGAGAGCCATCGAACACAGTACGGCACGATGAATGTCGCCATGCAGAAGGTCTATCCAAATGCCTGCTATATCGCATTTACGGGAACCCCTCTCAACAAGACTGAGAAGAATACCGCTACCAAATTCGGCGGCTTTGTAGGGCGGCCGTACAAGATTGATGATGCTGTAAGAGACAAGGCGGTGGTTCCTATCTTGTACGAGGGGCGTCACGTGCCTCAAAGCGTCAACGATACGGCTCTGGATAAGTGGTTCGAGCGAGTCACTGAGAACCTCACGGAGGATCAGAAGAAGGACCTCAAAAAGAAGTTTAGCACCTCTGATTCTCTGGCGGCTGCTGAACAGCGTATTAAGGTAGAAGCCTATGATATCGCTGATCACTTCTTAAAGACGTGGAAAGGCACCGGATTCAAGGGGCAACTTGTCGCTAGCAAAAAGCGCACGGCTCTTCTCTACAAGAAGTTCTTGGATGAAAGAGGTGGGATATCGAGCGAAGTTCTCATTTCACCTCCTGATACCCGCGAGGGCCACGAAGATATAGGGGACGAACCTACCGACGAAGTGCAGGCATTTTGGAAAAAGATGATGCAGAAGTACGGGAACGATGAGAATTACAATAAGACCCTTATCAACGCTTTCAAAAAGTCAGAGGAGCCCGAGATTATCATCGTGGTTGAGAAGCTCCTTACAGGTTTTGACGCTCCTCGTAATGTAGTGCTTTACCTTACGACCTCATTAAAGGAGCATACCCTCTTGCAAGCTATCGCCCGAGTGAATCGCCTGCACGAAGGAAAAGAGTTTGGGTATGTAATTGACTATTACGGTGTTATCGAGAGCCTTGATGAGGCACTGACACACTACCGGAACTGGAATGAGTTCGACCCTGAAGACGTTGAGGAAGCAATCATAAACGTAAAAAGAGAGGTCGCTGCCGTACCGCAGCGTTTCTCTGACCTCTGGGATATCTTTAAGACTATCAGCAATAAGTCCGATTCGGAGGAGTACGAACGATATCTCGCGGATGAAGCGGTTCGACACCGTTTTTATGAGGCACTGTCGGCTTTTGGGCGAAGTTTGCAGGTCGCGCTCTCAACAGTTGATTTCACTGATAATACGCCGAGCGACACTATCGCCAGATACAAAAAGGATCTGAAGTTCTTCTTGAGCCTTCGCACATCTGTCCAACGCCGATACGGCGAGAAGGTTGAGTTCAAAGAGTACGAGGGGCGAATTCGCAAGCTGGTCGATACCTATGTCACCTCAGACGATGTGATGTCTTTGACTGATCTTGTAAACATCTTCGATACCGAGAAGTTCCAACAAGAGGTGTCCAAAATTACTGGCGAAGCCGCCAAAGCAGATACGATTGCAAGTCGCACTAAGAAGACTATCTCTGAGAAGATGGAGGAAGACCCTGCTTTTTACAAGAAGTTCTCCGCTCTACTTGAGGAGGCAATCAAGGCGTTTCGTGAAAAGCGAATCACTGAGGCTCAATACCTCACGCAGGTCACCGACATTATGGAATCGGTTCGAAATCGAACTGGGGATGAGATTCCAGAGGTACTGAAAAACAATGATGCAGCGAAAGCATTCTACGGAACGATTGCGGAAGCACTAAAGGTTGCTGAGGCAGAGCCCCCATACGGTTCCAAAAATGACCTCGGCATCATCGCTCTTGAGATAGACCGAATCATTCGCAATCGGTTGGTAGTCGATTGGATCCACAAGCCTGATGTCATGAATCAGATTAAGAACGACATCGACGATTACCTCTTTGACCTTAAAAACAAACAGTCATTGAACCTTTCAGTAGATCAGATAGATCGAATCATGGAACAGGCGCTAGACATAGCTAAGCACAGGTATGCGAGATAGCAGATGACGAGTCAGGTTCTTCACTTCGGTTCTGAGAAAATTGAGTTTAAGGTCGGTTATAGCAGCCGTAAAAGCCTTGGAATTAGTGTTAATCCAGACCTCTCAGTGGATGTACGAGCGCCGCACGGGGCGTCGATGCTCAAAATTCACGAGAAGGTGAAAAAACGTGCCCCGTGGATTATAAAGCAGAGAGCGAGATTCGAGAGATACCCTCAGAAACGACCGGAGCGACGCTACGTATCAGGCGAGAGCTTCTACTACCTAGGGCGGCAGTATCGCTTGAAAGTAATAATGGCAGCAGAAACAAAGGCGACCCTATCACGCGGCGTTTTTACTGTTCATATCGTTGATAAGGACGCGCGAGGTGCCGTTCGCAAGGTGGTCGAGAAGTGGTTGCGAGAAAGAGCTGCGAACTACTTCCAAAGACGACTCGAAACGCTTGTTCTCAAGCTAAAATATCATGGAGTTCAGCTGCCTATTTTGCAACTCAAGACGATGCCCAAACGATGGGGCAGCTGTACTAAGGGTGGAAAGATAACCCTTAATCCCAATCTAGTTAAGGCGCCCTCGCATTGCATCGACTATGTAATCATGCACGAGCTGTGCCACTTGATCTTCCATAATCACGGTCCGAATTATTGGAAGCTGCTTTCGAAGATGATGCCTGACTGGAGGCAGAGAAAAGAACGGTTGGAGTTGATTGACCCTTAGCTTCTCCCTATAGCCGGTCTACAGAGGAAAAAGATAAACAAACAATCACGCGAGCTGCCCGCGGCAGCTCGCCTCACCTAATCTGCCAATTGAAATCAGGCCAAACAACAGTATGCGAAGCTCGTCCTTTGCCCGGAAAGCTGCCCGTCCCCGCCCCCCTACTCCAACGACCTCAAAAACTCATTAACCGCATCAGCTAACCGCTGCCGTCGCTCGGTGAGGAACGCCTCAAACGTCTCTATTTCGTATAGCTTTTCATCAAGCGGGATTGCTTGTGCGGTTAGTACCTTTTCGCCCCGACCATCTCGGATAGCTCGGAGGTACTCGGTCGGCTTCTTGCTGGATATCCGCTGATTAGTACGAGCGCCGATAAAAGCCATATTGGCGATCTCATTCACTAGCTGCCGGTCGTACTGCTCCTTCAGTTTCGACTTTGGGAAGATGTGGTGATACTGAATCTTATGTTGCTTCCCCTGGACGCTGGTGGAGATCCCCACACCCGTCTCCCAATCAGTTGCTCCCCGTTGTTTAAGGACAAGAAACACTAACGGGAACAGCGCGCTGTTTATACCTCGGCCGACAAAATCCGAGGCCTCGAGCTCTAAACGCCCCACCTGCTGACGAAGGATCTCTATCAGCTCATCTGGACCCCCACCTTTGTGTATCGCCCGCAGGTCATTGTCCAAGAGCGTATCGGAGGACCCTCTGCCGTAGCGCCCGCGTGCGTTAGCAAGGTGTAGCCATCGAAGCAGACCCTTCGCGTCCTTTTCGCTAAGCCGCTCGCCCCGAATCTGACTAAAGTACGCAAGGGTAATAAAGAAGAGTGGTGAGGACAGCAGACTCTCATCTGCGATATCCGCACGCGTCCTCAGGAAGCTGATCGCGAAGCTTAGTCCCTGCTTCGTCTTCTCCCAGGCCTCCTCGAGCTTTTCACGCGAGAGCTGAGAGACCCTGGCAAACTTACACTGGTTGGTAGCAAAGACGACCAATGCGCGAACAAGCGTTCCGATATCCAGGTCGATTGAATACTCTTCGCATTCTTCCTGAAACTTCTCAAAAAGCTCGAGCGAATTTGGCCAGCGAGCGGTTATCTGCGCGAGCGCGAGGTCAGAGCCCCTGAGCTTCACACCCAGAGAGTTTACTCGTACGAAGATCTCGGCAACCTCTTCGTATTGAATATCCTTTGAAAGCAGGTTCACAGAGTACATGTAATTTTGGATCGCGCGCACTTTTTGAATTCGGGACACGTACTTGTCAATTCGAGGATCGTCGAATGATGTCACTCCGGCTTTCTTCAGGAGCTGGGAGTCCCCCGTTGATGTGAAGATGTCCGATACTGATACCCAATTCGGGAGCTGCGCCAGAGCACGACTTGCGACAACAAACGTTCGATTGCGAATCCGATCCGCCACCGAGGTCTCCTCTTCTATTGCGTCCTCTGCGTCATCGTCGTCTTGGTCTTCTTCAACTTCAGTGAACTCAAGGATGTTATCCGGATGTTCTAAGTTAAAGAGGATTTCGATCGGCCTCTTCCTACCTCGCACGACTACCGGCTCGCCTCTTAGAATCGCAGACAACGACGTTAAGCGCTGCTGACCATCGAGAAGCAGCTTGTGTCCACCAAACGGATTTTTTGCCTGCGCCACATCGAGATCGCGACTCGGTTGGGGATTATCTGTCTCCCAGATAAGGATTGAACCGCTTGGATACCCACGGTAGAGCGAATCCAGGAGATCGCGAACGCGAGCGGCGCGCCAGACGTATCGCCGCTGCATCTCCGGCAGCCTTAACTTGCCGGTTTGGATATCCTTCACTAAATCACCGATTGAGATGTCGTGTTTAGAAGTAGCCATGTCTCCCCTATTCTTACTCGTAGCTCGCGGCCCAGGACAGCCGGCCCCCCTTTCCTACCACGAAGCGTAGCTATTCGCCGCCTCATTTCTTCTTCTTGAAGGTAGGCTACTTTGTCCCTGCAACTGGGCTACAGAGGGAAAACCCGCTGGCCGCCCGCGACTATCTACGTCTATAACTAAGAGGTCTATCAATTTCCGAGTACCCCTCAGTGCTTTCCCGCAAAAATTTCGTGCAATCGGCTTATGCCCACTCCTCCGACTGGGCCGAGGTGCGTCGGGTAGCCGATGAGCTGGAAAGCTTCCTGAATTCTGAACCTGTGGCGAGGCGCATTACGGAAAAAAATCAGCCAGGAGTGCCCAGTACGGAGATCGAGAAAATTATAACCGAAAAAGCTTTGCCTCTTGGTTTCCAACAGGGTTCGCAGAACCTGTTCGAGCACGTACCGAACAGGAATTTACGCCCGGACTTCTACCTTCCTATCGGGGAAAGCGGCATTCTCCTGGAAGTAGAGCGCGGTAAGACGATTCAAAACAACATGGATCTCCTCGACTTTTGGAAATGCCACATCGCTGAACGAGCGCATTACCTTGTGCTTATCGTGCCGCAGCATCTTCAGCAAAGCTCTTCAAGTAAACCCTCCAAGCCCTTCCAAGCGGTGGCGCAGCGTCTCGAAGCATTTTTCATGGAGCAAAATTACACCAATGTGCGCGGCTGTGTTGTATTGGGGTACTGATATCCTGCTAGCAACCCTAGGCACTCCTTTCTTCTGAAGGAGAAGTTTCGTTTCGCTGCTGAGGCCTAAGCTACTCCTATCAACTTCCCCGAAATTAGGTAACTCGACCGCCGCAGCGATGCCACACGCCGAGATTCTCTCCCAGTCGACGGTGAAGCTAGCCGACGTAGGCTCCTAGCTACTCTG
>OMII01000064.1 GCA_900299055.1 Pseudomonadota bacterium
CATACGAGATAGCGTAGCGTCTCGTGGGCTCGGAGATGTGTATAAGAGACAGACTAGCGGCTCGCGCCTTGTCGAGTTGTTCCCTCACCTTAGAGGTGAAGGAATCGTTCAAGTTTCGAGAACATAGCACCCCCAGCCCTCCAAAGAGAAACGCGACCAGAAACACCCCTCCCTGCTTGTACATGAAGGGGTGCAGCGCCGCCCAGATCATGGCGAAGAACATCGCCGGCAACAAACCCCACATCGCCAGCCTACACAAAAAGTCTAGGCTATTGTCGGCGGAACCGACTGCGACAACGGCACCGCGCTTGACTGCCACCACCTTAATTCCGACCAAACTTGAGCTAACACGTGAGCCAGGTAGGATCTGACTTGCAGCCTCCTGGAGTGAGAATCGCCCCGGCTTCGCTGTTTTCCAACTCATTTTTGCCTCCTGTGAACTACTTCCCTCAGAACCACTCCGAAGTTTCCGCGAACGCGTAACGCTCGAGGAAACTCCGACGAAGAGAGAAAAAGAAGTCCACAGAAGATTCGACAAAATAAAACGTGTATAACCGTTTTGCGTCGCCGCCCACCTGCTCAGATCACCTTGGATCTCAACAAGCAGCGACGAGAAAAATCTACCGAACGATTAATTGTAAATGAACAAATGCCTGACGCCCCCGGATTTGCTTTAAAGCAGTTGGGAGTTTGGCGCAGGCTGTTTGCGAACTCGGCTGGGATAAGAGCCCAATAGCGAGGGCAGGCACGATTAGTACATCGCTCAGATCTCTGTGTCTAGTTTAGCCAACTAAATATCAAAAAAGCCGCCCAAGCATCCCCGTAACTACCTTTCAGCACGGGAAATAGGATTATTCTCCCGGTGGGTGGCACTAGCGCCTCTGATATCAACAAAGGTTACGAGAAACTACGAGGCGCATAGGTGGGCTCGCCGAGCACCTCAGGCGCTCCACTCCTCATACGCACTCTACTTGCGGTTAAAGATGGTGAGATTGTGACGATAACACCACAGTTCGTGGCGCTGGTGGTGATGGATGTACTGAATCAGCGCGCTGGTACGGTAACAACAGAGATCGTCTTGCGGCCACAGCGGCTCTTGCTGAAGAAGGGATTGCGGAAATAGCTGCACTGAGAAAATTGGAAATAGATGGTGGGCGGGTAATGCACGTGCAAAACCTCTTAAGAGAGCCCACCACCTCCTCATCGACTCTGATCACTCAGAATCTAATGAGGATGGGGACGCAGACGCTCCACAAACTGAAGGTCCCCCCCCAGATTGCGGCCGCAAAATGCAGGAACAGTGGGATGTACACCCCCCTGGTCCACACCTTGTTTACATTACCAAGAGCCTCCTCGACGTTCCTGAGATGCTCCTGGATGTAGGAGCGATCCTCCCATTTGGTCGTGGGGTTTTCCGCGGCCCACACCATTGCCTTTTTTAGGGGCAACAGCGTCTGGAGGTTGAGGTTGTTATCCTCATTCCCCCAGGCCACCAGGGGGTTCATCACGACCGCGAACATCGGCCTTGTGAACCGCAGCGCCCAATAAAGGGCAACCATCTCGAGGATGATCTCCTCCTTCGGGATGGCGCTCTTCGCGCGCTTCACGACCTGAGCCGTGCGACTGTTGAAGCCACTGGCCAGGTTGCCGAAGACAATGAGCCCTGTCCCGCCGAAGAGGAGCGCCATCAAGGCGACCCCTCCGAAAGCCGGCAGGAAAGGGTGTTCTCTCGCCCACCACATACTGGCGATCAGGGGCACAAGCAGTACCCACATCACCACCCGCAAGAGCGGGTCGTAGCAGCGGACGGAGCGGGAATACTCCCGCCCGTTCGCCGCGACGATCTTGAGCTCCAACCCTGATGGGTTGAAGTTGATTGCGCTATTGGGAGCCATCTCCCGCAGCGCCTCCGAAATGTTGAGGTCCTGAGCCTCAGCGTCTTTCCAACTCATCTTCTTCCTCCTCGTTTGTTTTGAACTCCGATCACCCGTCGGAACTTCCTCAAACCAAAAGGCTTGAGGAAGTTCCGAGCTGACAGAGACGCAATGACAAAAAGGAGCGAAGTCAATGGCACACGCGAATAGATTACGCGTGTAAAAATCCTTCAGGCATCACCACCCACCTGCTGACTCTCCCTTTAGGAGGGTCAACAGGTAGCGACACCACGCTTACTACCCGTATGAAAGGATGAAAAGAACGCACGCGGCCGATCCGCCGTAAAATCAACCGACCTAGTATCTCTATGTCGTCGAGGCCTCTCGCAGCGGCATATGAAAGCTACTGTTATCTGACAACTTGTAGACCAAGAAAGAACCACTCGGGTACATAGTGTCTGAACCTCCAAACACAAACTCACCCGGAGCACCTGTCGGCTTAGCTCGGTCTAGAATTGTCTTGCCATCAGCTGCGACGATCCTGGCCTCGGCCACATATACCTTATCGTCGTCCTTTAGAGGAAATCCAACCGAGACAGGCCCAGTGTTATCACCAAGTCTTATTTCCGGCGCAGCTTGTAAGACTTTAGGCAGCTCGTTTGTACCGACATCAACACCCAAGGTCTTCTCTTGTGGCATTGAGTAGGGCGTTCCGGCAACGCGGTAGCCGGCCTGTGCTAGTAGGGCCCACCATGAAGGCCCAGACACTCGCTCAACCTTATCCGGATCTAATTCGCCCTTAAACTCTCCCTCGCTCTGGTGAGGCGGGTTATCCGCGCCGGTGGCCCTGGCTGTTGTCGCGCCTACAACCATGGAACTCAAGCCCTCTGTAGCGACCTCTTGGCCTTCAATCTCGCCTCCAACTTTAGTAATGATCTCCTTACGCAGATCACCGGGATTCGGCGTCGCCGCTCCCGTACTAAGTGCACCCCAATCGGCCGTATCGGCGGCCACTGACGCTTGCTCTGGTGGTCCGCCAGCTGGGGCTTGGTGAGCTGTATTCCGAGCGACAGTTGAATCTCGAGCTATTACTAAACCAGTCATACTGAGACGACCTCCTAATTACTTTTTTACCCGAATCGTTTCTTACCCGAAGGGCTGCTAGTGATATGCCACACATAGCGGAAGGGGTAACATAACAACTGGCATGGCGCAGAGATAAGAAATAAAGTAGTCATATCATTTGGTTAGCTAACTCTATGAGAGCGGTACCTTGTACCATCTGGCGGCAGCCTTCTCTTATCGCACCTACCACGAAGAACGCTCCCATAACCAATCAGGGGACAGTGTAATCAGATTCGAACAGACCCCTGGCGACCAGCTATCGAGATCCATCTCGTCCGGTCGCGTTGTTCGGCACGCTCTTTGTACGAAATATATTCATACGGGTAGTTCTACGTGTAAGGTTATTTTGAGTTTTGTCATGCTTCGACTCCTCCTCGAGCTACACGCTCTGCACCCTTAAGCTACTCATGCGAGTGCTTAGAGGTGCAGAGCAGTTCTACCAAGCGTACTTCGCTTGGCTGTTAGGCACAGGGTCTCTTTCTTTGGAAAGGGAGATAATGCTGAATCTCGGCAGGAAGAAGAATCCGATCGCGGTGGTCGGTGCGGTCGAACACCAGTGGCCCACGCTGTGGGCTTTGTGTTGCTTGATCGCCGGCCTGGTACCGGTTGGTCTGGCGCTCGTCGGGCACTTGCCCGGCGAGCGGGCCGCCATGGGGGTCTTAGCGCTCGTTGCTGTGGGCTTGCTGCCCATGGCGATGATCGTTTGGGCTCCGAAGGGACGACTTGGCCGCCTGCTCAAGGCGGGCACGGTCGTCGGACTGTTGGGAGGAGCACTCTGGATGAGTCTCTGCTCCGTGGGCGTGCTGTCCGCAGAGCGAGGGGGCCAAATGGCTTCTCGTGCTGCGCAGGAGGGGGGTCAGTTCATGCAGGGACTGAGCCACTACTATCCGCAGCCCCAAAAGTCTGTTGAGCCAAGGTGGATCCGCCCTGGCTCGCAGCCCCTGGACACCCCTCTCGATGCACTGCGAGCGCAGTTGCAACGAGAGGGGCGGCTTCGTGAGTAGTATCTCATGAAACGCCGATGGGGGTGGGTTTTCTGCTCAGGTTATACCATGCGTAGAACACCCATCCTTTTCCCAAATCAATTCCATCTTGTTCCCAAGCCAACTGTTCAGAGATACTCAAGGGGCTTACAATACTCCCTGAGACCCTATGCGTTCCCGATTACGTCCCCTGCTGCAGCCATTTGTTACAACTCTACTCATCGTCAGCACTACTCTTGGATGTGAATACGAGTATCGAGACGACCCTGTGGCGAGCACTCGCCCGGATCAGCCGCCGCCCCCTACCCAAGAAGAAATCAAGGTCCAAGAGCAGCGGAAGCTAGCGGCAGCAAGCGGCGATCGACCAACTCTAAAAACAGGCAAAGACGTCTCTGGTGCGATGGCGATACCCGCAAACGCCAAAAAGCTTAACCTTCCACAGCTCGCCGAAAATGGGCAGCTCTCCGTAGCCTCAAATGTACCGGGATTAGGAGATCTGCATAACGCCTACGACGAGGTCGAGACAACTCTTACCAAGTCAGATGGTATAAATCCGTTTCGATTTACCCTGGATTTTACCACTGCGCGTACCGTCAAAGCAGTTCGCGTTCTTTCGACCTATTCAGACTACGCCTGGGCCATCCAAAGTGACTCCGGTCAACGCTTCGTTGTTGATATGGTCATAGAAGGCGAGTGGAGCACCGTGGCGTTTCCTGAGGGCCTAAAGACCAAACAGCTTGTCGTGGAAGTTTTGCGTAAAATGCGAGACAACTATGTACACGTCAATGAGATTGAGGTCTTTGAGTAGCTCGAAAGAGTTTACCTAAGCGCTGCGACAGCTCGCACGCCTTGCGATCGAAACGTCGTGTACTTGGTACTCAAAACCTCCGCGTAGCATCGAGACGCTGAGATTATCTCACTACCGTAGAGCTCAGGGCCCTTCGCGCCCAATCGCTTCATCGGCAAGACACCAACATCAATATCGATAATATCCCCTCTCGAAATCTGGAACTCCGGCACCGCAGAGTTAAACGCCGCTAGAAATTGATCCAACTCGGCATCAGAAACGCTCGGCTTCTCGGTGACACCAAGCTCTCGCACAGGAACATACCATGTTCCGATTGCCGTACTCTCTGCCCGCGGAACACAGAAGAAGAGTCTGCCACTCCCCTCAAGACCAATAGCGTGCGTTGGATGCAGTTGCTTCCGTGTAATAATATTAAAGCCCTTACACCACAACGGGCGCGGCCCTCGCAGGTCAGCCTGAATCTCAACTGAGTTGAGCCACGGGCCGAGCGTATTTATTACACTAGTTGAGGAGTACTGATCTTCAGCAGTTGTTACAATAAAGCCAGAAGCGTCCTTTCGAACCGAGCGGACAATACTCCCCGCCCGAATCATACCGCCTGCAGATGAAATCTCTGTCACCAAAGCACTGACGATCAAGTCCGGTCTCGCCATCACTGCATCGTTCCACCATAACGCACCACGTGATCCCCGCCCTGCCAGCAACGGAAACAACTCAGCAAACTTCTGGCCGGATATCACACGTGGAACCGCAAGCGGAGATCGCATCAGCCGCATCGCTACGCCATAGGCTACGGCTGCGGCTGCAACGGGTAAACGACTCTTGAGGCCAACCCGCGCAAGCGGCATCAAACACGCAAGGGGCCGAACAGCATCAGCGTGCTGCCGACACACATAAGACTGATCTCCCAGAGAGCGAAACACCCGATTGATTTGCAGGCTCTGCAAATATCGAAAGCCCCCGTGAATGATCCGCAGTGTATTGTCTGAGGTCGCCTTGCCACACACGTCTGACTCAAGAATCAAGACGCGTCGTGAGCGTGCTACCGCCTCCCGGGCAACCGCTAGCCCTGACACGCCGCCTCCTAAGACTATGAGATCATAGTGCTCCATAGATTTGGGAGTGTAGCTTTGTTTATCTCTAGGTGCTAGTGCGGCAGTCCTCACCATGTTCGCATCGTGTCGATGTCATGCTATGCCACGACACGCGATGTAATTAACGAGCGTCAAAACTACGGTATGTCACCTCATTACAAGTCCTTAGCCATGGCACATACGACGCCTTACCAAAGTTTCTGTAGCACTCCCTGCGATTCTTCCGTACCCTAAAGAGAAAGAGGTGTTATGCACTCAAGGGCTCCATCGCTCCACGACATCGAAGCGGCCCGCGGCCGGCTCTCCCCCTATCTTTCAAGTACACCGATATCGCTCTCGCCAGGGCTTTCAGAGCTTGTCGATCGCACCGTTCACATCAAATGGGATAACAAGTTTAGAACCGGCTCATTCAAAGAACGGGGGGCTCTTAATTTTCTCTTACGGCTTCCTGAGGAGCAGCTGCGGCGCGGAGTGTGCGCCGCGAGCGCCGGAAACCACGCCCTCGCGCTCAGCTTTCACGCAAAAAGACTTGGAGTGCCCTGCCACCTCGTGATGCCCGCCGCTGCGCCGCTCGTAAAAGTAGAATCGTGTCGCAAATTAGGTGCGCACATACAACAGTCCGGCACCCTCTATGAGTGCCTTCAGATCGCGCAAGAGCTCGCATCCTCAAAAGGTTTTACCTTTGTGCCACCATTCGATCATCCCTACATCGTCGAAGGACAAGGAGTCGCAGGGGTTGAGCTCGTTGAGCAACTCGGGGATTTCGATTCAGTCGTTATCCCCGTAGGAGGTGGTGGCTATGCTGCAGGAGTTGCTACTGCGATTAAGGCCCTACGCCCAAACGTATTCATCCTTGGCGTTTGTTCTGAGTGGGCCATCAACATGAGAAGCTCCGCTCAATCCGCCGCCTCTGTGCAAGTTCCCATGACGATAGCTGATGGTATCGCTGTAAAAAAAATAGGGGCTGTTACCGGGCCAATTCTCGATCGATACGTCGATTCAGTACTACCGGTATCCGAGGAAGCAATCGCTCGCGCAATTATGGCACTCCTTGAGCACGAGCATACTGTCGTCGAGGGTGCTGGCGCGGCAGCTCTCGCAGGATTAATGGAGGGGCTCTTGCCGGCCCCGTATTGCAAGCCCGCAGTGTTTGTCTGTGGCAGCAACATCGATATGAACTTGCTGTCAAGACTGATAGAGCACGACATGGCTGAGCGCGGTCGATTGCTTCGGGTGCGAATGGCGGCGCCCGATCAGCCGGGAGCGCTTGAAGGCATCACCAGCATCATAGCGCGTCATGGAGCGAATGTACTGCAGGTTATGCACGACCGCTTCTATCCAAAAATTCCAGGATATGTTGAGATAACCATCGTAATGGAGGTGCGCGATCCGTCCCACGCCAAATCGGTTGCGGACGACTTATCTCGTATCGGCGTACTCGATATGTCGTAAGCCCACCGCAGCGCCGTCGCTATTCTCCCGCCACTCCCTTCATGAATTGATCCTGGCTGACACCATCGTTCAGAACACCCGCGCTTTTCGCAGCATTGTACACCTGTGCAGTCGCCTCTCTTGTAGTCTCCGGCTTCAAGCCCAGCATGGCTGTTTGCCCCAAGGTGTATCCTCCCTGCCAATGATCACTGACAAACCCGCTGCCAAACATTCGGTTCCCCTTGGATGCCTTTTCATCAACATTGTTGATAAAGCCAAAACCGCTGTATTGTGCTGCCGTTTTCGCCTGTCCGCCAAGCGCTCCAGACATCGCCATGCCCGTCACCTCGGTTGGTTTTGGCCCAGGATTCAGGGCTCCTGGATTCATACCCGAGACTCCACCTAGTCCTGCTACGTGTGTTGCAAAGTCGTTCTTAGCTTCCCATGCCGCAGACTGCGCTGTGAAGTCAGCTTCCGCACCCAGCTTTCTACCATAATCTTGATACCCTTGTGCTCGCTGGCCAGCTCGCATACTTGCCCATTCCGCACCACCCGCGAATATCGCTGAACGAGCGCTCGCAGCATAGGCCTGCTGATTAATCCCATTTTCAGCAGCTGTAAGGCCTGTGGTATAGAGGCCAGCCCCTGGCTTAAGGAAGTTAGTGAACGCTCCTCGTGTGCCGCCGCCTCCTCCACCGGCTCCCGCGCTACCTTTGCCCCTCACAGAGTCAACTGACTCAGCAATATCAACAACGTTTCCGGCAACTGCCTTAAAAACAGCCGCGTTACTATTAAATGATGCTCCACGCATACGCGCCGCGTCTGCTGCCTGTCCCAACACTGACTTTTGAGCACCAAGCCCTGCTTGCTCCAAGCCCGCGTTTAGAGCGGCATTAGCGTTTTCAAGCTGCTGCATTGCCAGACCTGTTTGGCGATGTGACTTCGCGACGGCTCCTTGCGCAAGAGACTGCTGGTTCGTCTGAAGCTTATTGACGTTATCACCAACAGTCGCGGCTTTTGCCGCATTACCAGCTTCGCCCGCCACCTGACTGATTCCCTGTGTTGCCATATTCGCCGCGGCAGCCTTCGCTCCAAGAACAAGCTGACCAGCAACAGCGGGTACCGCGAAGTAGAGCGCTGACATGATGTAGATGTAGTAACCGTTGGCGAGGTCGAGATCCGCCGTTCCCATCAACGAGAGCGTTCGATCGAGAAGCCCCCATGCCTGCGGCATTGTAATGGGAACGCCAACCTCTTTCACATTAGGAATTGCGCAATCGTATGCCAGCTGTTTGCCGTCACAGGCGGTAGCAACCTCAACTCTACCAGCGTCCCCCGCGGCTTGGATAAGCACGTTAGCGACCCGCGCCATCGAACTGTGATTGCCCAGCATCGCCCATACAGATCGCTCAAGAGAATGAACGATAGCGAAGCCAACATCCCACAACTTTATCCACGCAAAGAATGAAACCCATGTAAAAAAAGCCTTCCAGTACCCCGGGATAACGATAAACATTACGGCGAATGGATACATGATTAGGACAAGATACGTCAGGATTCCCTGAACGTGCGGCATCATAACTGCCCAGTTGTAAAGCTCCGCAGCTTTTTGACGGGATCCCTGCTGCCTTACATACGACTCAGAAAAATTCTTTGTCTGCTCAGACGGAGCGAAGCGTTGTCCGGTTTCTGTGATTTGAGGAGCGAACATCAACTCGTTTCGAAACATATACACAAGAATGAGGTGAATCGTGAAATCCTCTAGCTGCTGTGGATTCGCGTAATCACTCCCTTCGGTTTTTCGAATATTCCATCCATAAAAGAGCGTCTTGAGCACTTGGCGCTTCGTAAATCCCGCAGGAGCACTCCGGATAAGTTGCCAATATGCGTGCCCGGCCTCCCAGCGGAGAGCCTGAATGATAGTGTACAAATATTCAGTACAAACGATCTCTGTGGTTCTACCGGAGGAATACTTACGATCTCCTTGAAACTTGCTCGAAAAATTGGTGAAGTTTCCAACCGTCATCCGTGAACTTCCTTGATAAATACTCTCCTGGCTAAATAGACGAACAATGGAACGTGGCGTCGGAATGACTTCTGTATCCATTGCTCGCGCAAAGGGCCGATACTGAAGCATTGTCAACTCGCCGTTACCATCATAGTTTTCCATATCGGCGCCCTCATGCTTCAGGACACTTCGAATGGTAACACCACCGCGATTCATTTGTGACGCGATATAACGACCAGTATCGATTCCACGTTTGAAATGATCACCACACTCTGAGGATAAAAACGTTACTAACGCGTCACGCACGTTTGGGTCACGCGCCGTAACACCTACTACATTTTCGAGCATACCCCACTTAGCGGTTGCCATTCGAAACCACGGAGCCTCTCCGTCTTCTCCCGCAGCTAAATTGGACTGGCTAGAACCCTGCCCTGCCTGGGAGCCTATACCAACGAGCTTGATCATCGCGTCAGTCGAGGCGCTAAAAAGCTGATCCAAAAAAACAAGTGTTGAAGCAACTGCGTACGTCCCCTGCGGGCCGTCATCTTTGGTCACCTGAATCGCCTTACGACGAACCAGCTGGGTATTAGCAAGGCCAGACTCAGCGTCTCGCCAAACAAGCTTCATATCCTGCTGTTTACCAGCAACTTTCCACGAAACCCCCTTTATCTCGGTCGTCGTAAACTCCAGGAAATTAAACATACATGGCCCCAAAAAGAACCGTACATAGTTTCGCGGGGGAGTATTAATCGCTACTCCAATAAGGCCGGCAATAGCACCTACCACATAAAGAAGTGGTGCCCATGCACTGAAATTCGTTCCCGTAATCAGATACAGAAAATCGGCGTGCGTCATGTAGCCGATATTCGCCCACGCAGCCGTAACTAAATTGTACGAGCTGCCAGGACAGAGACCCGCGGCGCACACTTTCATCGCGGGGGTTGAAGTACTGACTGCAGCGGTGAAGGCCGCTTTACACGCGATAAGAACCGTATTGATGGCGAGGGAGACAACTTCGTAGTGTGGCAGTGAAAATGGCATGAACGTCTCTATCCTCCTACTGATTGGGGCTACTTGAGCTAATCATTGAGCTTAGGCCAGACCCCGTGGCTTGACCCTGCGCGAGCTTACCGAGAAAATTTGAAAAACTGATCCATCGCTCACGATTGTCTTCAATCTCTGACTCAACTGAAACACCCTCGAGGGCGTGCTCGATATGATCTCGCAGCAATCCCTGATACTCTGGCTGACGCGCAAACTGCTCAGCCGTTCGCAAGAGAATCATGTACTCGTGGAGTGTTCTTGAACGCGCCACAAGACGTACCGCAGCGTGAATGACTTTATTGCGCAGACACCGTTTCGGCTGGAGCTTGCAATCGTCAAAGGTGCTTATCGTGGCAGACATTCCAGCCTGGCCAGCCACCGGCAACGACTGAGCCCCACCTTGCTGATCATCATCAAGAGATGGCATGGCTTCCACGCGTGGGTCGAAGATCTGGTTACATTCACCGGGAGTTGGCGCCTGTCGTGGCACCATCAGCTTGTACAGCGAATCAACAAAAGGCACCGTCAAGGGGATGTCAGGAGCACTCGCGCCATCCCGTTCAGTTTGCTTCCTCTCTAAAACCCCGGCCGGACGCTCCTTGTCGAAGATCTCAACCGAGTAATTTCCGTCCTGCGCACGGTAGGCGCAGTATTCACGGAGAATCGTTTGCAGATTCGACCAGACCGACACGATATTTCGATAGTCTGCGGCGTCTATTCCCTTTCGTCCATCAATGACGACCGGCTGAATAAAGCGGGTGATTCGCATCGTTGCCCCGTTTTTATCCTGCAGCTCAAACTCCATATCCCCAAGGCGTTCGATATACTCACGCTTGAGGGCGTCTACTAGCGTCGTTTGATTATCACGTTGAGTATCCAGGGAAGAGGAGCTGGAGATGTGCTTTTGAATGGCATCATCAAAAAGCATCGCGCTTAAAAGACGCTTTGCCCCACTGTCGGTAGGCTTCAGCTGGTTCGGATTGATATTTGGATCCACCGATGGAGCCCGCAGCGAGGCCAACTGCTCAGGGAAGACATACCGGTTCACCTCCCGTTTTCGCTGATCTGAGGCGGGAGCGTTTAGGTCTAGAACATCAGCGTTTGTAGCCCACATCGCGTGCACATATGCATCTTTATGGCCTTCAACCTGCATCTGCTCAAGCAGTGAGCGCTGATACTGTTTAATGGCTAGCCCTGAATGGTCGAAGGCCTGCATCTGGGCCAACTGAAGCCCATGGCTCTGAATGGTATTGTCATAAAGACCTGTGAGCCCTGAGAGTGCGCCCATCGCTCCAGTAGCGGCACCGTTCTCGACCATCATCATCGTCATATAGCTGACAGGAACCCGCCGAGTCTGAAAAGCGCGTAGATACTTCTGAAGGTCTTCGCTATCAGCCATCTGACCGAGAGCCTGCATATTTCGGAGAGGTAACGTGGCCGTTGTAGTCGTATTTTGACCGACATCGAGTTGTTCCGCGTTCGGCAACGCCTTCTCAGCGCTGGCGGCCTCTGTAGTAACACCAAACCGAGAGACTGGAGGTGGCACTAACTCGCCAAGTTTCACATTCTGAGTATTCTCACCTACAGCTTTATTTCGGGCGCGAATAGCGCGATCCAAGACTTGCTGGGAATAGGAGCTCTGAGCGTGCGCTTTAAAGGAGGTGGCCACAAGTAGGACCAGGACCACAAAGAGTAGTGTTACGAACGCAAGCTTGCTTGTATGGCGATAATGAGCAAACCGGGCACTACGATCCCGAGGGAACATCGCGCGAAAGCTAGAGGCGCGCCGACACAGGCAGGGCATAGACACTCCTTTCCGAGTAGAGTGTCCCTACTGTCTTCTCCCGACCCCTTATCGCCTTGTCGCTGTTTTCTGCTTCAATTTTTCTGCTACCGACGGCCAGCGAGCTGGCTAGCAGATCTTCGTATCCGAGAGAGCGCTTGCGTCAACGCAGCCTGACGTACGAATTCCTCGCAGAGGATGCTCTGATTGCGCTCACTTCATCACCTGCCGATAAAGCCGCCCTGGCGTAGCTACGCACACCAGCTACACAAGACGCACGCCTCACGTAATTGCCATATGCTAAGGATAATTGTGACGTCGAAGCCGAGTGCAATCTGTTACTTGTTAAACCAGCTCTTTTCACCTGCATCTATGGCAGCTTCGCTACCTGCACTATTTTTTTGGACATCATTGGCCCAGTTCATAACCTCCCCCTTCTCCTTCATCCCCGCCGCTGCCGTCGAGCCCAGGGTATGTCCACCACCCCAGTGAGCGTTCACAAACGAGCTGCCGAAGGTCGAACTGCCCCGACTCGTGGTATCCTTAACAGCACCCATGAAACCAAATCCACTATATTGCGCCGCGGCTCTTGCCTGACCACCGAGCTGTCCCGACATCGCCATACCCGTGGCATCCATGGGCTTATTACCTGGGCTGAGGGCTCCCGGGTTCATACCAGACACTCCACCGAGCCCCGCAAGATGGGTGGCCATATCATTCTTAGCCTCCCATGCGGCGGTCTGCGCAGCAAAATCAGCCTCTGCCCCAAGCTTACGGCCATAGTCCTGCAACCCTTGCGCACGCTGGCCAGAGCGCTGACTCGCCCACTCTGCTCCAGCGTTGAACATCGCCGACCGGGCGTTTGCACCGTATTGCTCCTGATTGATTTTGTTCTCGGCGGCCGTGAGCCCTGTCGTGTATAACCCAGCTCCTATCTTCGCTCCCTGACCCCAAAAACCCTTACCACCGCTTCCGGCGCCCCCATTGTACCCATTACGCCGCCCGTCTACACCATCCGCTATATCGCCGACGTTACCTGCCACCGCCTTAATAACTCCCGCATTACCCGAGAACGACGCTCCCCTCATTCGCGCGGCTTCTGCCGCCTGTCCGAGAGCATTCTTGGTAGCTCCGAGGCGCGACTGATTCAGACCAGCGTCAAGCGCTGCATTCGAGTTCTCAAGCTGCTGCAGCGCCAGCCCACTCTGTCGATGAGACTTCCCGACCGCGGCTTGAGCAAGCGACCCTTGGTTCGTCTGAAGCTTATTGACGTTCTCACCCACGGTCGCAGCCTTGGCAGCGTTACCCGCTTCTCCGGCGACCTGGCTAATACCTTGCACCGCCATGCTCGCCATACCGGCTTTGGCGCCAAGCACGAGCTGCCCCGCGACCGCTGGGACCGCGAAGTACAGGGCTGACATGATGTAGATGTAGTAACCGTTAGCGAGGTCGAGGTCCGCCGTTCCCATTAAAAGAAGCGTGCGATCAAGAAGCCGCCAAGCGCCCTCCATGTCCAGCGCGGAACCCTCAGTTACATTTGGTAAAGCGCATTTAGCTGGTGATGAGCCAGCGCAATCAACAGTTATTGGATTATCCTTTCCCGTTTGAATTAATCCGTTTGCTACTCGCGCCATCGAGCTGTGATTTCCCAGCATCGCCCACACAGATCTCTCCAGGGTATGGACAATCGCAAACCCCACGTCCCACAGTTTTACCCAGGCAAGAAACGATATCCATGTAAAGAACGCCTTCCAGTAGCCAGGAATCACCATAAACATCGCGGCGAATGGATAAAATATCATCACCAGGTAGGTAAGGATGCCTTGCACGTGAGGCATCATCACCGCCCAGTTGTAGAGCTCCGCTGCCTTTGATCGCGAACCCTGTTGCCGCACATACGACTCTGAGAAGTTTTTAGTCTGCTCTGCCGGAGAGAAGCGTTGCCCGCTCTCTGTAATCTGCGGAGCGAACATAAGCTCATTACGAAGCATATAGAGAAATATGAGATACTTTGTGAAGTCCTCTAGTTGAGCGTCCCGGGCGATGGGCCCAGCCTTGTTTTCTCGAATATCCCAGCCGTAAAAGAGAGTACGCAGCACCTGCTCTTTTGAGAAACAACTCGAACTATTCGCATCCTCGCATACACCAGGCGCACTTCGCAGAAGCTGCCAATAGGCGTGACCCGACTCCCAACGCAGGGCTTCAAGCACGGTATAGAGGATCTCTGAACAAACGATCTCTGTAGTTCGACCAGAGGAGAATCTCTTTTCGTTCTTAAATTTATTGGAGAAGTTTGTGAAATTACCCCTCGTATCGCCACCACCACCACCACTAACATCACTCTGTTGATTGAACAGTCGAATGATGGAACGAGGCGTGGGTATCACCTCAGCATCCATCGCCTGCACGAACGGCTGATATGTGAACTTTTGCAGCTCACCGGATCCATTGTAATCCTCGCCAGCTGTGCCATTAATCTTCAGTACGTGCGGCGCGACACTCATTCCTCGATTTGATTGCGATGCGATGTACTTACCGGTATCGACGCCCTTCTTAAAGTGGTCTCCACATTCCGATCCTAAAAAAGTTACCAATGCGTCGCGAACGTTCGGGTCCCTCGCAGAGACACCAACGATATTTTCAAGCATCCCCCACTTAGCTGTCGCCATTCGAAACCACGGTGCGCTTCCGTCATCGCCAGCAAGGTTCGTGTTTTGACCCGTTCCAGCTCGCTGACTTCCAATACCGATAAACTTTACCATGCCGTCCGTAGAGGCACTAAAAAGCCTGTCGAGAAACACCAACATCCAGGCCACCTCATAGGTGCCCGACGGGCCATCATCTTTACTAATCTGAATTGCATCACGCTTTGCTAGCTGGGTATTAGCCAAACCCGACTCGGCGTCTCGCCATACCAGCTTCATATCTTGCTGGACACCAGCGACCTTCCAGGACACCCCCTTAACGTTTGCCGTCGTAAATTCAAGGAAGTTAAAAATACAGGGGCCCAGGAAGAACCAGACATAATTTCGGGGTGGACTATTAATCGCTACCCCTATCAATCCACCGATCGCACCGATGACGTATAAAAGTGGGGCCCACGCGCTAAAGTTTGTCTTGTTAATCAGATACAAGAAATCCGCGTGCGTCATGTAGCCGATATTCGCCCACGCAGCAGTTACTAGATTATATGCGCTTCCTGGGCAGATATTATCGTTACAATCAACGTTGAATAGAAGCTGCCCCCCTACAAGTGATGCGATGATTGTCGAGCACACCGAGAAGGCGGCATCGACCAACATCCCCATCGTCTGAAAGCACTCCATCTCGCTACCTCTCTACTGGTTCGAGCCCGCGGCACTAATCATCGGCCTAAACACCGATCCCGCCGCCTGCCCTTGCGCCAATTGTCCCAAGAAATTCGAGAATCCAATCCATCGCTCACGGTTGTCAGCTATCTCCGTCTCGATATTGACCCCTTCGAGAGCGTTATCCACCAACTGCCCTAACATATTTTGCACTTCTGGTGACGCAGCGCTTAGCCTATTTGCTGCATCGATCAAGTAGAGATATTGATGCAGTGTTCGAGAGCGAGCCACGAGCTTCACCCCAGTAAGAATCACTTTGTTCCGTAAACACTTCTTAGGCTCGTTCTGACAATCATCAAACGTAGCGGCTGCTCCGGCCGTATCATCGATCGACGGCATTTTATCCACGCTCGAGTCGAAAAGCTGAGAGCATTTATCCTTAACTAGTGGCTGTCCTGATGCCATGAGACGAAATATCTGGTCCACATATGGTATCGTCAGAGGCATATCAGGAGCGCTAGCTTTATCTCGCTCGTCTTTCTTGTCATCGAAAACCTTTGCAGGTCGCAGCTTATCAAAGATATCCTTGCTGTAGTTGTCGTCGCCTCCCTTAAACTTGCAGTACTCTTGAAGCACTTTCTGCGTATTTTCCCAAACCTCTTCAATATTTTTGCGGTCTACATAATCAAGAGCCCTGCGCCCCTCGATCTTCTCTGGTTGGATGAACTGCACAGTTCGAACGTGAGCGCCGCTTTTATCCTCTACAGACAACTTGATATCTCCCAAGAGCTTCACGAACTCCTGCTCAAACTCTTGAAGCTTGGATCCATTTTTATGTTTCTCTCCATTGGAGCCTTGCGCCTCTTTGTCTTTAACCTCAGTGAGGATTTTACTGATCAGCTTTTCCTTCTCCGCGTTCGGTGGTGAACCGTTAAGTTTATTCGGGTCAATGGCTGGATCAGCTTGAGCTCCCTTGGTGCTCGCGAGGGATTGTGGGTACTTATATTTCATCGGCAGGGGCTTAGGACCCGTGTTGGCACCTCCACTGTCAGGGTCAATGACATCGGCATTCACGGCCCACAGAGCAGGCACATACGCGTCCTTGTGCCCGTCTACCTGCAGCTGCTCGACAAGAGACTTTTCGTATTGCTTGACCGCCATGCCGGTGCTGTCGAACGCCTGCATTTGAGCAAGCTGAAGCTCATGGCTCTGTACGGTGTTCTGGTAAACTCCATTGAGTCCAGCCATCGCCCCGATGAAGCCAGTAGCTGCGCCGTTTTCAACCATCATCATGGTCATGTAGTGAACCGGCACACGCTTTTTAATGAGTGCCTTGAAGTGCTTTTGCAGATCTTCGCTATCCGCCATCTGACCAAACGCCTGCATATTGCGGAGTGGTACCGTCGACTGCGTAGTTGTGTTCTGCCCGAGATCATACTCCTCGGCTTGTGGAAGCCCCTGCTCAACTTCTTTTGCCTCCGTGGTGCTACTAGAGGTCGTCAGATGTCGAGGAATGAACTCCTCCATACTTGTCTTTTGCGTACTCTTGCCAGCGTTGGCGTTAGCGGCCTTGGTCTGCGCATCAACCAAGTCTTTTGAGTATTCGGCGCGCGCAGATCCTGCCGCGAGCAGCAGCGATATTCCAAAAACCGCGGGTATCGATCGATACACATTCTTCATGGCGTATTCCCCGTTCTATCCCCCCGCATAGCCCTAACCGTCTTCTCTATCTCGGCTATGCTGGGCGCCCCTTCCATTCGGTAGGTTTCTTTGGTCGTAACCGCCAGAAACACGAATGTGGGATACCTCTGTATCCGCAGATCGATGGCAAGTGCTTCTCCATTTACGAGCGGAAATGGAAAAGAAAGTTCGGCACTTCGCATCTTTAGCCCCGGCATCTGGTAGGTTCTCTGAGTAAGACCGAGCACCGAAAAGTTCGTATCTGTCTTAAACCGCTCCTTTAAGGGGGTGATTGAGGCTACTAACTCCTTGGCTTTAGGCGACTTTTCGTCGAAGAACACCAAAAGCTTCACCTTACCCGCTGGA
>OMII01000065.1 GCA_900299055.1 Pseudomonadota bacterium
TCCTACTATTCAACGCGCCACCGCGGCCGAGTGCTCAGAGTTCGCCGGTATTCCGTGTCATGAGGGGGGATTTATTATTCCATCAGCGGGCTTTGTCAGCCCTCGTCGTTTCATGAACAGCTTGCTTAGCCAGTTTCCGAGGCAGATCACGACTACCTATTCTTTGAGGGCTACTACTGTAACGCGTACGAGCGACGCGTGGCGCATCTCATGTTCAGATGGAACTACCCACGAGGCCAGTCATGTCGTCATCTGCGGCGCGTTCGAATCAAGCCAGCTATCACCAACCTCGTGGCTACCGCTTGAGCCGATTAGGGGGCAAACCGTGTGCACACGGGAGAGCGAGATCTCAGCGCGTCTGCGCGCCGTGCTGTGCTTCGGTGGATACCTCACACCGTCAGTCGATGGGGAGCACCTCCTTGGCGCCCATTATCGCCACTATGACGACAATGATAGCCCTAGCGACCTTGATACTCAGGAGATACTTGACGCAGCGACCCGGGCTCTTCCCGGACTTCCACTATCTCCAGAATATGTTCGTTCAGCTCGCGTTTGCTTCCGCACCTCTACGGTTGACCGACTGCCGTATGTCGGTCAGGTGCCAAACTTCCAAGAGATGCGAGATGAGGCATCTACCTATCAGTCCGGAACGAATGTCCGAAATAAGGTTCCCCTTCGCTCTTATTCTGGCCTCTATGTAAATGTCGGGCACGGAAGCCGCGGGCTGCTCTCCTGTCCGTTAGGCGGTGAGATTATCGCCCGCCTTATCAACAACGAACCTATCTCATCGCTCGCTACAGTGGCCCAGATCTGCGATCCCGCTCGAGTGCTCTATCGACTACTCACCACCGAGCTGCACTCGCCGAATCGCGCCAGAGATAACTAAGTCTCTGCGAGCCTCAGTGAGCACAGAAGCCACGGCGGTGCCGACGTTGAGACTCTCCATCTGCCCTAGCCTTGGAATAACGACTCGGGTATCAGCGAGTTCCATAACCTCAGGTGAAAGCCCCTCTCCTTCCGCCCCAAACAGTATCGCTATTTTGTTGGGCCACTTAACGCTGTACAGCGAACGAGCCTCATGAGGAGTAGTCGCGATTACCGAATACCCACGAGCTTTGAGCGCGTTAAAGAGATTACTGTACTCGCGTATAATTGTTATTGGCAGGATCTCAGCGGCCCCTTCGGCGACTCGACACGCCGCTCCCGAAAGACTGCTCATCTGCGCCGATCGGATCACAACCGCCGTGACGCCAAAAAAGCACGCGGTTCGTAAAATAGCCCCTACATTATGCGGATTCTCGACCCCTTCTAGTACGAGAAGGCAGCCTCGTTGCAGATCAGTGAGTCGAGTCATTATCTGCGCGGGTGTACTAAGCGTCAGCGGTTTTGCCTCAAAGCACACCCCTTCATGGTGGTCTGTGCCAGCTATTGTCGATAGCTCCTCAAACTCCACCACCTTCCAGGGTACTCCTCGACGATCACACCAACGCTCAACATGACGAAACCGGTCCGCTATCGCTTCAAGAACAAAAACACGTCGGATCTCCGGTCTGCGATGCTCAAAAATAGCCAAACACGACTGAACCCCGTAGAACTTGGTTAAATCTTCTCGTTTGAAACTCTTCTGCCCCCATCGCCCTTGTGGGCGCTTCGTGGTACTCGAATGAGGTCTACGGCGTGCTGTCATACTTGGTACCCATCCTCCGCGTATGCGTTCTGAAGGCTCATTACATATCTGTGTCACTCGGCGGCAGCAAGAGCAGTTTCTTGCGCAGGAACTGGCCCTACGGCTCCCTGGGCTCAAGTGTAACGAGCTGGCTCCCCAAGTGATAGCCCTTGGCGACATCTCTTTGGAAGACCTCGTCCGATTTCCCCTATTTTTCTCCTCCCAGCTGCTACCGAACGCCGTACCTATCGAAGCTCAATCGATCTCCGCGTGGACAAACGCCATCCTTAGCCATCTCCGTGAGCAATTCGGGGAAGCTTCATCTCCATGGAGCCTTCACATCTTTGAACCCCTAACAGCAGAAACTGGAGAGTCGTACGCCCGAGCAGAGCTCATTAAGCAGGAGCTCAGACTCCTCCTCAAACAGAAGCGCCGCAGCTTGGCACGCGCGCTTCACGAGGTATGCTCTGCTGACTGCACGCTCGTCCAAGTACTCCTCACGTCAAAAACAACAGGGTTCATCAGCGTCGCCTCGCCATCTCAGCGTGCTCTGTGTAGAGCCGCGCTGTCACCATACGAGGCCGGCGTATGTGCCATAGCAGACGACAAGAATCCACCATCACGAGCCTTCAAAAAGCTTCGCGAAGCGATTGCGGTGTTCGGTCTATCGATACGTGCCGACAGCAGAGCAGTTGATCTGGGGGCATCGCCTGGGGGCTGGACCCACGTGCTCGTTGAACATGGTGCCACGGTAACTGCCGTGGACCGCAGCCCTCTCGAAGGCGCCATAGCGAGAAGTTCTCGAGTGACATTTACTCAAGGCAACGCGTTTTCTTGGACACCACCGCAAGGCGTCGATTGGCTCGTATGTGATGTTATCACCACGCCAGATCGCACCTTGGAGATACTTCGCACGTGGATCGGTGAGAAGGTCTGCCGCAACTTCTGCGTCACTATTAAGTTCAAGGGCGACCCGGATTTTCAGACCCTCCATCTCATTCAACACTTTCTGGCGTCTCACACCGCATGGTGGGATGGTAGACAGCTGACCCACAATAAAAATGAGGTCACAGTCGTCGGAAGAGCCTACTAGCAGGAGAGGCAAGAAGTTTACGGGGCTACCTCGCTTCTGCCGTTTATTCATCAGACTTCGTAGCGTATACTTGACCCATGACACACACACCCCTCTATCGAGCCCATCCCTGGCACGGCGTCCCTATTGGAGATGACGCGCCTCATACTGTCACCTGCTACGTAGAGATCGTCCCGACTGATACGGTCAAGTTCGAGATCGACAAGGAGAGCGGCATCCTCAAGGTAGACCGCCCTCAGAAGTATTCAAATCACTGCCCTGCCCTCTATGGATTTATCCCCCAAACGTATTGCGGTGACGGCGTAGGGCAACTATGCGCTTCGGCATTGAAGCGTAAGAAGATGCGCGGCGACGGAGATCCGATCGATATTTGCATTCTCGCTGACCGTCCTATTCTCCACGGAGATATACTGGTACGAGCTCGTCCCGTGGGCGGACTAATGCTAGTTGATAAGTCCGAGGCGGACGATAAGATCATCGCTGTGCTTGAGGGAGATGGCGTGTATGGCCACGTCCAAGATATCTCAGATGTACCAAAGGCTATTATCGACCGATTGCGTCACTACTTTTTAACCTACAAAGAGATACCGGGAACACAAAAAGATCCTCCCGTAGAAGTTGCTAAGGTATACAACCGCGCTACCGCGCACCGCGTGATCAAGCGTAGCATCGCAGATTACGTGGAATACTGTCGGGGCAAGAAAAGCCGAAAGTAGCCTGCTTCACTCTGGCGCTTTGTTTACTATCAGTCGTGCGTCATAAACGGCGACAGCACTACTGACCTGGATCGTGAAACACTTCAACATCTGAGGCAGCTGATTCACTCTCTGCTCGGAGGTAGGCCTCATACTGGTCTGCCGAGAGGATGGTTTTAAGCCGCTCCTCTCGAAGCGCGCGACGACGCTTATTCTCTGCAATCATCACCTTGACTCTCTCCTGCGGCGAAGCTCCACTGCCATGCGTTCCACTACTGAACTCCTCGTCAACCACTCGTTCGACGTCTAGAAATTGTGATCTCACTGCCTGCTCCTGATCCGCCGCGAGATTGAGCTGTCGGGAGAGCAAAAGAACCTCCTTCTCATTCTCTTCATTCTGAACTCGCTCAAAAGCAGCTTTGATTTGAGCACGGTAATACCGGGCATTGTCCTCGCCGAGTATCTCTTCTAATTTTTCAGCCCTCGAGTCCTCTCCAGCTTGTCGAGCTCGCGAATCCTCCTCAAATGCGGCTAGCAGTCTATTTTTTTGATCCTCACTCAGCGGCACAAACTTCTCGATCGCTGACACACGCCACGAAAGCGCCTCATGCCGCTGCTCTTCTGTATCCTGCGCAGGACTGGGCGCTGCATCTCGTAACTTGTCGCTCTGAGTGGGCGCTACCTCGACTTTTGTACTCAGGCGCCCCAGCCGCCCCTCTAATTCCTCGATCCGAGCCTTTTGGCCAGCTAGCTCTTCCTCACACCGGAGATCTAAAGGGGCCGGCGTCACGACTGCCGAGGTCAGTGATGGGCTCTGCGGGACAAACCAGGTCACCGCCACCACTCCCACACTTATACCTGCCAAAAAGACAAACACCACCCGCATCATACTCATCATTTTTTGCCCGTAGACGCCACCTATCTCCTAGACTCAGCAGTTGTGGCTTCGGAAGCTGCAAAGGTAGCACAACCATCGACACTTTCAGGCGCGACCTCCATTTTCATGCTCTTTACCTGCAGACTTTAGGTGTAGTATTCCAGGCGCCTGCGATCAACACAACCTAGGGGTCTCATGAAACGATACTTTGGCGCGCACGTATCTTGTGCTGGTGGATTAGTAAATGCCGCAAAGGCCGCTATTGAACTAGGTATAAACACGATTCAAATCCACCCCTCACCGCCCCAGCGGTGGAACTCGCAACCCTTCGCGGCTGGTGTTGAGGATGCCTTCAACGCGGCGAGAGAGGGTTCCTGTTTAGAGAAGGTGTTCTTTCACGCTATTTACCTGATTAACATGGCGACTCCCGACCCACAGAAGTTCCACTTCGCCAAAACATCGCTTCTGAATTACCTCGACCTCAGCGTTCGAATCGGGGGAGCTGGCGTCATCTTCCACGTCGGAAGCATGAAAGACCAACCGGACGAGGCTGAAGGATATGACCGAGTCGTGTCCGGTCTTAACTGGGTGCTTGAGCGCGCGCCCGCGAACAGTCGCCTGATTATGGAGGTCGCCGCGGGATCAGGCAGCATCATCGGCGATCGAGTTGAGGAACTAGCTCTCATCTATTCACAGCTTGAGCGAAAGGAGCTCGCGGGCTTTGGACTCGATACGCAGCATATGTGGGCGAGCGGATACGACCTCTCCACCGACCTCGAGTCCGTAATTAAGAACGTCGACGACGCGCTCGGCCTGGAAAAGGTGTGGTCGATACACCTCAACGACTCAAAGACCGAACTCGCAAGTAGAAAAGATCGGCATGAAAATATCGGGGACGGCCTGATCGGCGAAGCCGCGCTTCGAAGGGTGTTCACTCATCCGAAACTCGAGGCAATTCCCTTCATCCTGGAGACCCCCGCTCTCGAGAGCCTCGACGGCGCCAGGTCGGAGATCCAGAAGCTGAGCGGCTTTTTGAAGCAGTAGGAAGCTCGAACTCCCAATACAAAAAGGCTGTGCTTTTGATAAACGGCGCCCGGGAGAATTACACTGGCTCGACGACGCTACGCCGATACACCAACTACAGGCATCCAATTGCATTTCGTGCCATCCGAAGCACTGACTCTTCGGTGGTGTATTGCTGCAACTGCTCGACCTCAATCCACGCAAGGTCACGCGACTCATGACTCAAAACGAGTTGCTCAGATGAATCAGCCCGAACCAAGTATCGCACATCAAAGTGCAAGTGCGCAGGCTCGGAGCCGCGTGAAGGGATCTGATGGATATCAATATCAAAGATCGCCTCATTAACCAAAGAAAGTCGGGTTAAGCCACTCTCCTCGCGCGTCTCTCTCAGCGCGACGCTGGCGAGATCAAACTCACCATCAGCGTGCCCACCAGGCTGAAGCCATCGCTTCAATTTTCCGTGATGCAACAGAAGCACCCTACTACTGGATTCATCTACCACCCACGCCGAACCCGTCAGGTGCCCTGGATCAAAATAATCTCGGCAGGCGCAGCGTTCTGACATTTCTATCAGCTGACAGAATCGTTCAACCTCCGCACTGCGAGAATTATACCGCTCCTGATAGGACCTCAACTGATAAAAAAGCCTCTTCATAGCGCAAGCATCACTCATGGCTTGACCATATCAGGGGCCGTTTTCAACGCCAAGCACGCCACGCATATTGGTGCTGACAATTACGAGAAAGTGGCCCTGCCGCGGATACTACACAAGACTGACCGACAGCTCGAACGAGCGATGATGCCCGTAAATGACGCAGCGCTCGGGCCGAGGGGCCGCCGGGAAATTACCCACTGTTTCGCCTGTTTGCCGAGATAGCGTTATTGTTACTCAGCTGGATTTGAAAGGATCTTTGGAAGCCAACTGAGAGAATATAGCAGCGCTCGTATCGACGTCTGCCTGTGACGCATGACACTTTTCTATCGCTCCACGCTTGTCCCGTGTATACTACCAGGAGGATCAGAGACGTTAGCCAGCAAGCAATCGATGATCACTCATAACACTTACAGACATAGCGCACCTGCGTCGCTGCGGTGGCATACGATTCCGGTATTCCTACTGGGATTATTAGTCCTATGTCTGCTCGAGCCCATAGCAGAACCCCTAGCCCAGAGCTCCGAAGGTCGCCAGCTAGGCACAAATCTCACGTCTGTCACCGACTACTCTCCGCAGCTCCCCTTCATCGATATATTCAAGACATCTCGAGAGTGGTTCACACAATGCGTTCCTAGTCAGGATCCCGGATGCTCTCCCAACAATTCCTGGGATACTGGAGAAGCGCAAACCCTCGATCTTGATGCATCCGGGTGGGTCCGTTCTCTTCCCACGTCGGCGAGTGCACCAGTCTTCACAATCGCCGCCACATATTGGGATGTACCCGCGCAGTTTCCGTCAGGAAGGTACATCGTTCGCTACGAAGGCCAAGGCATATTGGACTATGATCTCGGAGCCACGAAAGACCTAGCCAGGTCGGCCACAGGCAGAGACGTTATTTCTATTGATCCCGCTCGTGGAGGGGTCCTTCTTCGAATACGAGCAACCGACCCGAATCATACAGGTAACTACATCCGAAATATCAAAGTCGTCCGAGAAAGTGATGAGTCACTATCGACGAGTGGCGTGTTTAGCCCCCAATTCCTCGAACAACTTCGTCCCTATCGCACGCTACGATTCATGGACTGGATGCGCACAAACAACTCAATCAATGCCAGCTGGAACGTGCGGGCTCTCCCAACAGATGCGCGATACTCCACCGACAAAGGGGTGCCAGTTGAGACGATGATCGACCTCTCCAATACTGCCGAAAAAGCCCCCTGGTTTACACTTCCACACCAAGCTGATGACGCGTTTATCCAGGAGTTCGCGACACTAACTCATCAAACACTTCGAGCAGATCTTCCCGTATACATTGAATACTCGAATGAGGTTTGGAATGATGTCTTCGCGCAGGGAGCCTGGGTCCAGTCACGCGGAGAGGAAGCATGGGTCGGTGGATCTGAAAGCGGCTTCACAAAGCGCATAAATTTCTACGGTCGACGAGCCGCCGAAATATGCGACCTATGGAAGGCAGCGTTCTCAGACAGCCCAAACCGCGTCCGGTGTGTCATAGCTTCACAAGCAGCTAATAGCTGGACTGCGAGCGAGGCTCTCTCCTGCCCCCTGTGGAATCAAGGACCCTGCCTAGCACACGGGATATCGGCTCTTGCAATCGCGCCATATTTTGGAGACTACATCGGACAGGAGGAGGCTCGTAGTGATGTCTCGTCGTGGACTCAACAGAGCGACGGAGGCCTCGCCTCTTTGTTTGCGGAACTTCGTTCCGGCTCGCGACTATCTACGAGTCCTGAAGGTGGCGCCCTCTCGCAAAGTTTCGGCTGGATTGAAGAGAATAAGCGCGTCGCTGATGCAAGCGGCGTTACGCTTCTAACCTACGAGGGCGGGCAACACCTCGTTGGGATTGGAGGTGCTGGCGAGGATGATTCAATCACGAAGCTTTTTACCTCTGCAAATCGCGATGCTCGTATGGGCGAGCTCTACAGCACCTACCTTTCGGGCTGGAATAGCCGGGGTGGCGGCCTGTTCATGCACTTCACTGATATCACCGATTACTCGAAATACGGTTCATGGGGAGCCCTTGAGCGAATCGGGCAGATTTCCTCGCCGAAATACGCGGCCTTGTGGAGCTATGCGCTCGGGACCGACCCACCATCAGCAAGACATACGCTATCAGTCCGCCTCGTCGGCTCGGGTCGCGTGACGAGCAAGCCTGCCGGAATCTCCTGCGGAAAGACCTGCTCTGCGTCTATCACGGAGAAGACAACAGTAACTCTCATCGCACGCGCTGGCTCGAAGTATACATTTCACTCCTGGAGCGGCTCATGTCGCCACAGTCGGTTTCGATGCGTTGTCAGAATGTCTAAAGCCAGGGCTCTGCGCGCACGCTTCATTCGTCGTTAGAGCACCTACGCTGTGCGAGCCGCTCGAGCAAGATACGCGTCCACAACGGAATCTGCGCGCCCATCATTCATAATTCTTCCATGCTCAAGGACGATTGCCCTGTCACAGAGCTCACCGATCCCATGAAGGTGGTGAGTAACTAACAAAACGGCTCGCCCGCCACACACCATCTCTTTAATCCTCTCGTATGAGCGACGTTGGAAATCAGCGTCACCTACAGCCGTAATTTCATCAAGCAATAAAACATCTGCTTCGACATACGAGGCAATACTAAACGCGAGCCGAGCCGCCATTCCGGAGGAATAGAACTTCATCGGGACATCGATAAATTCCTCGACACCCGCAAACCCGACTATGTCGTCAAAACGTCTGCGAATTTCTGCTCGCGACATTCCAAGAAGTGCGCCATACATTGAGATATTCTCACGACCAGTAAGCATCGAGTGCAAACCCGATCCGATCCCAAAAACACTAACGACGCGACCTCTCGTCATGACCTGTCCCGCGCTGGGGCGAGTGATTCCTGCTATCACCTTAAGTAGTGTCGTCTTCCCCGCCCCATTACTCCCTAGTAGAGCTACTTTTTCTCCAGAGCGAACCTCAAATGAAACATCCGACAATGCGTTAAACAGCGGTGTCGTCGCCTCCCTGAGAGCCTTCGGTGGGAACCCGAGTGCATTTAAAACGTGCTCCTGAAGACTACCTACTTTCGAGGGAGTATTTTTGTACAATCGAAAGGTTTTGCTTACGTGTGAGACTTCAATCGCTATCATGCCGCACCTCACGCGTAGTCGTTTATCCAAGATTCCATTCGACGAAACAACACGTATCCCGTCAGCACGAGCACTCCGGTAATCAGTACGCCGATTACAACAGTTGAAGCACCTCCCGAAATCGGGGAGCCGAGCAGACAGTAACGAAAGAGCTCGAGAAGCCCCACCAAGGGATTTAATGCCAGAAAACGCAGATATTCAGCTGGAAGGTTACTAGTCGCATATCCCACCGGGGACATAACGAGCAGAAGATGCATACCAAAAGGCACTACGTTGCTTACATCTCTGTACCGAGTGTTGAGCGTAGAAACCCACAACGCGCAACCTCCGACAAGCAATACGCTCCACACGACTGCCAGAGGCAAAAGCGCAACATGGGGAGTGTATAGTACCCCGCTCACGTAGAGCGCGAGCACAACAAGCCCCAAGCTAATGATGAAATCCACAACACCTACCGACACTCCAGAAAAAATAAGGAGTATTCGCGGAAAGTATGCCCTGTTCATGAGACCGGCATCGCGAAGAACAAATCCGATACTATCTTGCACAGTCGCCGAAAAAAATATCCAAAGCGGCGCTGCACACAGCACCAACGACGTATAAGCACCCGGTGGCCCCTCACGCGCCACAAGACCCTTAAATATCGCCGAGAAGGTAATAAGCACACACAACGGACGCAACACCGCCCATGCTACACCAAAGATGGCGTAGCGGTACCGCACAAGAACATCTCGCCCCGCCATCACCCAAAAAACACCCCGAAATCGAAATATCTCTCTGATATACTCGGCATGCGATAACGCAGATTGACTGGTCACAACACGACTTGTATGTGCGGCAGACAACGAGCTCGGGTCCTGATTTGGTTGCAGCGAAACGTCACAAGGCATACGGGGAAAATCATCGTAGCTCTGAAGCTGGGGCGCAAGAGACCATACCTTCTTCCCAAATACCCCGCTGCTGGATGCGGCAAGGAACACCTGCGGCCCGGAATCCCTGGGGCGTTTGACCACGGGGAAAGTGCGGGCCTTTCAGGGCTAACGCGACGGACAACCTTGTAGTAAAGTGACGTCAATGGCACTTGAGAGTTTTTCGACCTACAACTTGATGTATGAGAGGGTCGCAGAGGCCACGGGTCGGTACTGTCTCGTGGCGACAATTGTTGCCCTGCTCATCCCTACAGTACTAGCTGTAGTAAACAAACACTCGAAACACCTAAGAGCTAAGACCATCACACTTGGGTTCGGGCTCAGCTCTCTCCTGACGGGATGCTACTTTCTCGACCCCCTGGGCCAGGGTCGTACCTACACCCTAGCATATGCAGCTGTGTGCTTGTGCGCATACGGAATGATATGGGGCTTCCGTGAACTACACATAGGCAAGCCAGACCGACGATGGGATATATTGGCGTTCTGTGTCATCGCTATCTCAAGCGCACTTAAGTTCGCCTATCTCGAGAGCTGGCCAGCTGTCCTCACCGATTACGCCGCAACCACAGGGACCATTACTATTGAAAGTTTTTTTTATGATGGCCCAACTTCTCGAGGGATGATTCCAAGAACATACGTCGAAGGTGGAGGCGCCTCATTCCTTCACGCCCCACTCCTCGCTCTTCTTTTTACAACCTTCGATTTTTCCATTTTCGCAGTTAGGTCGGCTGAGGTCATCGCCTCGATTGGCTCACTAACATTTTTCTGGTTATGGCTTCGGATAGCTGTTCCACCTGGCTGGGCCCTGCTCGGGCTGTCACTCTTTACGTTTTCCGCCGAGCACCTTTCCCAATCTCGAATGGGGACTTTTTACTCAATCTCGCAATGTGTTGCCCTTGCTGCTCTATGGCTCTGGACGGCAGCCCGCTCTCCAACCGGCTTCAGGGCATACATACTTATCGGGCTTAGTCTGATGAATCTTGCCGTCGTTGGGTGCTACAGACCGGCCGCGAGCGTGTGGGCACTATCGAGCATCTTCGTTGCAGATTACCTGACTCGAGCCACACTTCGCGGTAGGCGATTGCTTTATGCCTGCTGTGCGATAATGTGCTGCGGAGTTCTACTGTACTATGTAGTGTACAACCCTCTGATGCGTGACAGCTTCTGGTTACGCAAGCCCCTTCTGGCGACTGACACACCTATTTGGCAAAAGACTTTGCAAGGTGAAATAGTATCGAGCCTTCAATCACCTTTCACATCCGCCCTTAATTTGGGGAGAAATATTGTCTATGTCCTAACACACTCACTCGATTACTCGCCGACTCACGATGCCATATACGACCTGCTCTACGCGGTAACTATGGTTCTCGGCTTCACGGGACTCATTTCACGCCGCTGGGGCTTTATTGCGCTCGTAGTTACAATCGGGATGCTCCCCAGTCTTACGACATTCCCCCTCGACCGGCGCAGTCTCTTGATGCGTCCATTAATCCCTCTTTGTTTACTTTTGTTCTGCCGCGAGTGGTTGTGCCTCACTCGAGAGATTATTGGTACTTCCAAGCTACGCACCGTGACATACCTCGTATGCTCGCTGCCGTTAATCTCACTTCCTTTACAGGGTGTGTACCACTTCACTCGCTTCAACGGAACGGTCGGTGTCGGACCATCATTCGGACCGGAATATGTACATGAGATGATCTCACACTTACGTTCCCTGCCGTTAGACCACTCGATAGTGGTCATGAATCCTGGCTACGGAGTTGATAAGTTTCGTATGGCATTTGCACGAGAGCTTTATATTACGCCGCACCCGTCACGCAGCATCCACATGACAACGATTCAGCAGGCCGATACCTTCGCGGCACTTCCACAGACCTCCTCGCCAACAGTATACGCTGTTCTTAACGAGGACTATCGCGCATGGGTTGTGCCCTGGCTGCAAACCACCATCCCAAACATCAACATTACTCCGTATAGGCAAGGCAATCGAATCATCTACTGGCTTGGAGTAGTGCCATCATCCCCGCCTGGCTAGGGCATGGCTGTAGGCAATGACGCTTTCCGTGTCTGACAACGGCACGTCTTTCTGAACGACGAAGAAATCACGGGGCCTCAACATAATCGCGAGCACTACCGCTACGCTCTCAAAAAGACAGACCACTGGGATAAGCAACACTGACAAGGAGAGTCGGCCGATAAATCGCCATCCGCTAACCAGAACATCCTCTTCGGCATTTCTGACCGCTCCCACCCAAGAGTTGGTGCCGATTACAAGCATACTTAATGCCCACAGAGAAACGAACTGCGGCGAGTTCATCTTTACTAACAGCAAGCACGTCAAAACAACTCCACTTACGAGCGTCGTGCGCCACATCGCCAAATATCCCAACAGCAAGGCACGTCGTTTCCACGAAAACGCTTCATCCAGGCATCCATTAAGAAGCCCATGAATCCACCTTGCGCGCTGTCTCACAAAGTTTTCAGAGTTGCTCGGTGATTGCTCTCGCACATACCCCTCAATCCATCGACACGCGATACCGAGCTCACGCAAACGCAACGCAAAGTAAATATCTTCCGTGATTGACCCTCGCGGACCGAAGTCAAAATCAACCCGGCACTCGAGCTCCGCTGGAACAAGCAGAAAGGACCCGTGCATACCAAACAGAGCAGCACCCCACTCCGAGAATTGAAGCCGAAATCGTCCCAGATCTTCTCCAGTCCTGTGACACTCGATAAAGGAGAAAAGGTCGGTCGCTCTGGTCAGAGTCACATTGTACTTTATCTCACCAGCGCCGCATATTTTCGAGCTATCCACGCGCTGTAGATGTTCGTGAATCCCGGCTATAGTCGAAATAGTGAGGATAGTATCCTCATCGCAGTGCAAAACCCACGAATCCCCCAAACTACGCAACCGCTCCTTGCGATTGTGCGCGGCATACGACAAAGACCGCGCCTTGAACCGTGACTGGTTTGGAGTCTCGTAGGACGAAGGAACAACTATAATGGCGCACCCATTCGCTTCGAAGTATGGATCTTGAGGGACTTTTGTATCGACGACTATCTCGACTTCGTAAACGACTCCCAGCTGCCGACACAGCGATATCGCTACCTCTACCGAACTTTTTAGCACCACTTCCTGAATGCCTTGCGACACAAAGCAAAGCACCAATCGTTTCTGTGGATCCCACCCCTCGAGACGAAGTCGAGCTATATTAGTCGCATTCTGTTGGAGGGGAGAACCGAATCGAAGCATCCCCAAGACACTCACAAAGAAGTGAACTCCAAGGCTGATAATTACCCATAAAATCACGACCGAGCCAGCGAGAGTACTGCCTGGCCTCCATAGGTCCGAAAGAGAGATCCAACCACAAGCTACAGCGACGCTGAATATACCCGCTGGTCCGAGAACCGTCGCATAATGCCGCATATTGTAAGGAAGGAGATTCAAGACGGGCGTTCCTGTGTTTCACTTCTTCGTCGGCTTGAGCGCATTTTTGCCTGCACCTTGCCTGCGACAATTCACTTCTGTCTCTTGAGTTCGTACCACACTACACACCGAGCCGCATCCCCTGGCTCCCCGACCACCACAGATCTGCCGGAAGCAACTACGCACAAGCTACGGCTCCTTCCGACCAACGGGCGTCTCCTCGTGACGAGGAGCTTCATAGCCCAGCATTCCTCCAAGAGCTTGCTGCGCTCTGTCGACTTTATCACCTGCCGCTCCGGCCAATTGCTCTACTGCTTTTGCGCGATCGATATACGCTTGAGCAGCTCGATCGACCTGAGCTATTTTCCGCTCGGCGTTGCCCTGGATAACAAGAGCCTCTCGCTTGGCATCTTGATAGACCCGCTTTGCTTCAAGCGCGGCGCTGTCAAACTCTGCCTCGAGGTGCCCGATAGCAGCGTTCAAACGTTGGCGCTGCGCCTCCAGCTTTGCATCTCGTTGATTCTTGTTGCGCGGACCTGGCTCGCACGCTGAGCAGACGCCCAAGACCATCACTGCGACACCCACTAACAACCGCTTCCTCATACACAGATTCTCCAGCGCTCTCCGGGATACGTTTACGATCGGTTCCAAGTTCCTCTCGAGCCAGCACAACAGCCACACGTCGACCAGCAAACCGGCTCACCGACCGCTGATTGAGCTACGAATAAGGCTCCTACCAGGTTATTCAGGGAAAATCTCCAAACGTCACCAATTTGAGCGTCAGTTGGGGCCTAGACTCGGTCCCCGGGTGCGACATGGTAATTATGATACGTAATATCAGCACATTACAGACAGACAAGCTTTTCAGGGCCGCTAACTAGACATCGCCTAAAGTTGTGATACTATTCGACCTCTCGGTCATGATAGCAGTTGCTCCACAATAGGTGAGCGGCCCCGGCCTGGCATTCGTTTCGACAACGACCCAGAACGGGAACTGGAGTGACCGGGCTAAACAGGAAAGTAACGCTAGAAATAGCACAGCAACCAAGGGCTACTACAGTAGTGCTGGCGGTGATGGTAGTTAAGCAGTAGACGATACTATGGCAAAGAAAAGTGCAGTTCTCCGAAATGATAAGCGCAAGAAGATGGCAGCGAAGCAGTACGCTCTTCGACAAGAGCTGAAAGCCAAGGCGCTTGATCCAAAAGCATCTGACGAGGATCGCTACAAAGCTCGCCAGAAGCTTCAATCACTTCCTCGTAACGGCGCTAAGGAGCGCATCAGAAATCGATGCCAGCTGTCGGGACGCCCGCGTGGCATATACAAGAAGTTTATGATCTCTCGTATCGTATTTCGGGAGATGGCTCACAAGGGACTACTCCCTGGAGTAACCAAGTCGAGCTGGTAGTTTCCTGGCTCTCACTGGGTGGACTATCCCTGTATAATGAAGAACCGCGCCTAAGAGCGCGGTTTTTTATTTTTACCGCGGCGTACTAGGTGATCACGAAACTAATATCGCAGATCGACAACGAACAGAGGGAAATAGCGCAAAGCGTGCAAACCTCCCTCTGCCCACAACAGACTATACAGTTCTGTCGTGATAAACGACTCCGTTCTTACCCACCGCGTAGTGGAACGTGCGCTCCACTAGGATCGGGGCATCGTAGAAGCTGAGTCCGATGGGGCTGGGAACCCATAGCCCCTGCACGGAGACTCTAAACTCAGCACCTTCGGGGATGAGCATGAGGCGCCTTTTCCCCTTGGTCCAGAGCACGTAGCTCAGGTCGGGATCCAGCTGTGGCTGGACCGTGTAGAGAAAATCCACTCCAAGGTCGATGAAGACCAAGGCGTGAGTCGCCTCGTCTTCCTCACCACTGACCTCGAAGCCTCGGTCTCCGACGCCGACGCGGAAGATTCTCGCGCCTACAAACCGAGACCATAACGTTTCTGGGGTCCCAGACACATTTATGGGCAAGGTATAGCCGCACCATCCTCCGAACACCGGCTTTCCCGCACGAACCGTCCATCCTGGACGATCCAACTCATGGCACTTGGCGATGACCACTTCTGTTCTCCTTCTGTGACAGTGAGAAACACCACCCGTAACGTCCCCTGAAGGGAAGTTAAGGGTGATGTCGCTTTATCCCTGTAAACAGAGAGGGCTTCAGATCTTGAAAACCTTTCTTCGCTTTGCGCTATCCCTCCAGGAGATCACATCGTCTCCTGAGAGAGATAGGACTGTCTCAACTACCCGCGCCAGTTATCCTCAAGAGGGTACCGATATTGCTGCTATTTTGTAAAATTTAGAGCAGTCGAGACAGCACATGAACTCTGAACGATAGACGCTAAGGTCTCGTATCTTTGTGAAATCTGGGCAAACACAGCGTAAAGCGACTACCCGCTCCCTCTCCATCACTGTGAACTAGAATCGACCCACCATGACCTTCAGCGATAGCTTTAACCAAAAACAGACCGATACCGAGACCTCCGCGTGAGTATGGCAGGTGCTCTCCAACCTGAGCAAAGAGATCAAAAATTTGTGCCAGTTTATCAGGCGCTATTCCTAGGCCATTATCAGAAACTTGCAGCATCACGTGACTATGCTCCATTCCTACATCAAGAGAGATTATCCCTCCCTGTGGCGTATATTTTGCGGCGTTATCGAGCAGGTTGCTTAACGCCTGCGCCACCCTGCTCTTATCAACGTAAATTCGCGGTAGGTTATCATCGATCGACACTCTCAATGTATGCGCTCCACGCTTTATACTATCTCCGCTTATTTCCAGGGCGAGATCCACCACTTCTGCTATTCCTGTCGCACTAATGTCAACGGGTAGGCGTCCTTCTCTAATACGTGCCAAATCGAAGACATCACGGATCACATTACCTGCGTGTCGGAGCTGCCTTCCCATCATCTGACGAGCCTTAGCTGCGTCTTCATATGATGGATACATCTCTAGAATTTTCAAACCGGAGCTAATTGTTGCGAGTGGATTTCGCAATTCATGCGCCAAGAGAGCGAGCTCATTGGGCACCTCAGTTTTGGCTATTCGAGCTCGCTCACACAGAGAGATATCTACTAAAAAGCAGAGCAATTCTTGCTCTTGAGATTCATGATCGCGCACTGGCGACACAAAACATACACACGCTCCTCCACCTAACTGCGTCGGGAGCGTTACCTCAAAACAAGCATATTTATCCTGACTCGCAAGCTCTCGAAGCTGCGCCTCTATGAGATTGCTCGCGGGAAGAAGTGACTGGATTAGGTCTCCAACTCGCATTCCCACGTAACTATCCACAGAGTGCGGCAAACGCCTCAGCAGCGGACCGTAAGCGGCTGTGAGTCGAAGCTGCTTGTCTAAGAGGCAGACTCCGAAAGCTGTGCCTTGGTCAAAGCTGGAAAGGATGCACTTATTCTCAGCACATCGAAACGGCTCACGACTTCCGTCGATGCGCGCTTGGTTATCTCTCGAGAAACTCATCCAGGTCTACCTCCATACCACACGACAGCAGCACACCGAAGGCCCTGGCAAAGCCTGAACTTGCGGCGCTACACGTCATGAGCGTATGAGTACATCGGAAACTCCCGTTTAAAGTTGCTCGATCTATCAAGAAGCGTCGTACGCTTACTACTGGGCTACTTCTACCACCACCGTATCTCTCCCCGGCTTATCCAGACCGGAGGCGTGATGTGAAAGCTCCTTCACTTGAACGCCTATCAGCGCTGAAAGCTCTGGAAGCTTTCGTCGCTCAAGAAACACCACCGCCCCTGGCTCAACACGGCCCGTGAGACGAGAGAAAGGTTTGTGAAGATAAAAACTTGCACCATATGCCTCAACACCGAACGAGTACATTTTCGTCCGGATTCCAGGCCTCACCACGCTAGCAAATTGTGGCGACCGCACCCATTCTCGAACTGAGATCTGGTGCGCCGCAGTATCGTATGAAACGAAACTCCCGAGAGCAGTGCCGACGATAATAGCTAGCGCAATTTGGCTCAGCGGCTCGCGCCAGAATCTGCTACTCTCTCCCCGCACAAGCCATACACAGCTCACGATCAGACCTGAGCACGACACTACTTTCAGTGTAGTTAAGCTTTCGACAAATGCTGACCAAGAGAGACCCAGGTATCCAATGGTCACTATCATTAATCCAAATGTACCCAGCACCAGTGCAATTACCAGGGCAACGAAAAGCTGAGATCCCTTTCTGATAGCCTCTGGGCGTGCTCGTAACCAATCTCGCAGTGCCCGTTCAAGCAAAAGGGCCAGAAAGGGGAACGCCGGCAGCACATACACACTTCGCTTACTTGCAGGTATACAAAAGAAGCCGACAACACATACCGATACCAGCGCAGAAAATTGATAGAGATCAGGGAGTCCGCGGTACCACTCTTTGATCGCCTTTATCGTAGGCCAATTTTCTTTGTTTGGCATACGAATCCGCAGGTGGGCCGATAGCCAAAATACACTCCACGGCAGCAATCCAACTCCAAGCATCCCACATAGGTACCACATCGAATGCTTATGGGGCTCATCCTGCATACTGCTGGTGAAACGCTCTATATTCTCATAGCGAATTTTAGCGATGAACTCTTCGCCGCGCTCTAGGTATCCGAGTACATACCAAATAGCCACAACAGCCGCAGCTGCAACTGCTAGAGTGAGGCAGCGAATCGCGATGGGTATGATCGCTGCCCAGGTGCATCCAGCTCGCACCCAGGAAAAAAGCGCAAAGATCCCCACCGGAAGTACGATTCCTACGGGCCCCTTTGTCAACGCCGACATTGAAATCAGTGCAAACGCTAGCCAGGGCAAGCCTCGGCATCCCCTCTCCCACCAAGCAAACAGAGCCAACATTCCTCCGGCCATACTTGTGGCCAGAATTGTATCCACACGACACGTGGACGCCGCCCGCAACCATTCAAAACTAGCAAGCAAGACAAGCACCACCGACAAGGCAACCTGCGGTGAAACTCGCGAGGCAAGAAAAGCACAAAAACCTGCCGAAAAAAGGATAAAAGCAAGAGCAGATGGGAGACGAGCACTTACCTCACTTACGTGACCAGCAGGTAAAGAAGCGAGGCTAATGAGCCAGTGTGAAAATGGAGGCTTTGATGGAACTGCCCCATCATATGCTGGCGGGGAGATCCAGTTACCCGTATCAAGCATCGCTTGAGCGACTAATGCCTCTCGAGGCTCGCCTCGGGTGTGAAACGGTCGCCCCAGCCACGGCAGAGATAACGCACACGAAAGCACAACACACCACAACACTGCTCGATAACGACTCATTTCTGATATTCCACTCACATTCTTCTTATGGCCGTGTATCGACGCAGGGGCATACATAACGCGACGAAGAGAAGGAACGTCAACTGCGCGAGGCTCGACCTGGGCATATTTGCTATCGAGGGAGTCTAGGCGACTCATGGTAGCCAAAGCAACTCATTCAGGTAGTTGACTCGCACACGAAGCATTTCAAAAGCGAACCCAGGACGCAGTAGCGATCTTTTCCTCCGGAAGGCTGGAGAGCCGGCGAGGAAACTTCGAGATTGTCCCCATTTTGTAACAAGCGAAATAACATCGGTTGAACAGCTATGGTCAAACAGCTAGCTATAACCATCTGCTTTCGCATGAGAAAATGCCTGGCGAGCGCCACCCCCTCCTGTTCCTTCCAGGAATACCATGCCCCTGAAAAAGCAGACGAAGCCACCGCCTGAGGCGCCGCATCTATAGTAATTACGCAACACGCTTACACGCTCCTCAGTGAGATCTAACAGCGCGTGGCGCAAAAGAACTTCTCTATGCTCGCTCGCATTTGAGTGAGGCGAGAGGAAAGGCACGATACGAGCATAAGTGTTCCAGAGGGAGCAAACGATCATGATGACAACAGATAGAGAGACCTCAATTGATCAAAAGACAACGATTGAGAGGCTCCTGAACGATGAGCAAGTGCTGGTGCACATCAATCCGCAGACAACAGGCGTGATAATTCCACCTCATCTGAGCGACAATCGCACCGTCACACTCAGATTGAGCAAGTTCTTCAAGGGACGCCTTTCTACGAACGAAGTTGAGATAACCGCCGAGCTCCTCTTCGGATCCGAATATTTTGTCTGCTCAATTCCGTGGAATAGCATCTGGGGCGCATCTTCGGTCCGTGGTGAGGAGTTCGTTTGGACCGAAGCAGCTCCACCAGAGATTCTGCATATGGTGCTCTCACACCAAGAGAGCGCTCGCGCTACTCGAGGCTTCGATGGGCGCCCCCATGCTCGCACTGCTCGCAGTGGGGCCTCACACCTGCGTCGAGTGAAGTAAATCCCTTCCCCAGGTCAGAACCTTTCAATACGTAGTATTTGCGCGCTGGTGTGAATATCGCCTGGCTCTACCATTACTGGGGAGAGGATATTGCCTGATTCAGCGCATATCATCTCTCGATATTCCTCCGGCTTAAGATCAAGAATTGCCCGGGCACCGACATCCCAAGGGTTCCACACAACGGTATCAGTAAATCCCTCCTTAGTGATCAGGAAGCGAAGGCGATCGTGCCGCGATTCTATCATCACAGTCTCAGGCGAATCGCTATAAGCCCTGTCAATCGGACCACCGATAAGCACTTCATCACGATTCTCTGTAAAAACTCTTCTATCCACCAGAAAGTCACTGTATTCGAGGTCTCGCAATCCCTGAATCGACACCATCGAGATATCACCCACTCGAAAATAAGTGTGGAGCGCTGAGGTAAAAGAAAATGTCGCCCTGCCAGTATTGATAACTCGAAGGGAGATAAGCAGCACATCGGTGAGCACGATGTCGAGCTCCACGGTAAAAGGATGGCTCCAGGCGAGCTCAGTTTCCTTATCCGAGTTCATGCGCAAGGTAACAGAAACTGCATCAGACGCCCCTATCGACTCTCGCACAACTCGCCACGGCCTTACCCGCGCGAATCCATGCTGAGGCAGGGCCCCCTTTCCAAACTGCGGAAAAATGACCGGTATGCCGCCACGAATCGGCTTCCCTGTTTCAAATATCGCAGCCTCACTCGTAAAGAGTAGCTCCTGCTCCTCAGGAGACCTCCACGATAAAATATGGGCCCCATACTCACTTATGACTGCGGAAAAACCAGATACGTGCGAGAGACGCAGGCATGGGAATCCGCCCCGCCCCATAAATCTCTCGATCCGATTTTGCTGGTCATTTTGCGCCATACTCCATCCGCCTTGCACTCCCCACTGTGGCCAGGGATCCGTTCTAGTCTAAAACATCACTGCTGGTCTGCCGGGTTTCGGGCTTCTTATCGCTCGCTTCTGCCCTACCACCACTTGATTCAAACACCACAAACGAGCTTGGATCGAAATCTCGTATCTCTCGCCCTTTGATGGCTGCGTCGCATTGCGACGCTTCCTCAACCAATAAGGCGACACGCGCGCCATCGCCTGGGTAAATTACATACTCACCCGCCCATGCCGCGTAACTACCGCGCTCTTCACTTACCACAGAGCGAAGCAATCCCATCACAACTTTCGTGGCACGTCCTGCCTGGTCCCACACTATTTTATAGACCGGCAACCCTGACTCAACGTCAACGTATACCGCTTGACGCGCGTCGTTCGTATACGGATCTCGGGACGAGAGCTCTACCCGCCACACATTACGAAGCACCATCACCGTATTCGTTGGCACCCAAGCCCCGGCACCTGGGAAGCGCTTAGAATCGGCATTGCTCTGAATTTCGGCATCCCGCTCAAACGATTTTACAACACACGACTCCCGACGCTCTGATGACGCTTCACGACCTTCAAATATCGGCACTAGCAACTGCTGCACGGATATCGCCGTAGCATCAATGAGTTCATTCTTACCAGACCAGACAAATAGATCGTCAGGAGCGAATATCCGCGAGAATATCGCATCAGAGCGATTACTCCCCGTCATCTGGCGAATGCTGTTAATCATCGGTGAGGCCGCCCACACGAAGTCCTCTCCGCCACCAAAAAATCTGAGCGTCAACCAGGAAAGCTTCTCAAGCGCCGGCGGTTTTATTGCTGCTATTTTCTCACGAAACAGCGGTTTTTCGGTTCCAGGAGACTCTCCCAATGCGAGTGGATATATGCGCTCTACTAGGAACTCGAGCCAATAGGGAGCCGCGTCAGCCCGGTGAAATATACCCACTTTAATCCGCTCGGCGATCAGCTTCATCTGCGCGATAGTGCCTGTTGAGTTCCAGAGCACTTTATACGCAAGCTGCTTCATGTCGCCCTGGGGAACACTGGGCACCTCAAACATCTGAGACCGCAAACCCGAATGAGGTACTCCCCGAAGCTCTCCAGAGGTCATTACCTCAAAGGCATCCGTACTCGTCGGTTTAGGAGAAGTCCATCGCTCAGGCTCCCGCGGCTGAAGCATGGCCTCAAATTGAAACTCTCCTACATCGAGCAGCTCGGCGATTTCCGGGGGTAAAAGCTTTCGGTAGAGGGCGCTGTGGTTCGTATTAACAATGGCACCACTTTTGGCACCCTTGAGCGGATCTGGAAGAGGCCCAATTCCAGGAGGAACCTCGGGTTGAGCAGAGGCCGTACACATCGAGCACATGAGAACCAAGACAACTAAAACGTGCCTCGTTCTCAATCTTACTGACCGATGGCCAGCGCTACGACTCATGCCCGTTCTCCCAACGTACGTCGCCAGAACTACACAGCCCTTCAGCTACACCACAACCTTCTCAAATTGCTGCATTCGACGCATATGCATTTCGTAGAGTCGTTCGGGGCCGTGATCCTCTAACAAGCGCGAACGCTCCATGAGCGTCTCTTTATCCTCGATGAATAGTCGCGGATCAGCAGGATAAACTTCAGGATGCAGCCCAGTGTCCATCCGAATAGCATCAACCGGACACGCCTCAACACAATATCCACAGTAGATACATAGCAACGTATCGATCTCATAACGTTTCGGAAACTTCTCTACGTTTGAATCTTCGTGCTCACTCGCCTCTATGTAGATACATTTGGCGGGGCACGCCGTGGCACACAGAAAGCATGAGGTGCATTTTATATCTCCGTTCTCATACAGCGTCAGCCGATGACGCCCACGATAGCGCGCGGGGTACGGCCGTCGAACATTCGGGTACTGAATCGCAACTCCTGCGCTCGTTGCTGTTTTACGACCCAGCGCTTGTAGAATATGGAGCCAGAGGTTGCCGAGCAGCTTGCCAAAGGTCACTCGTAAACCCTTGGCTATTTCAACCACGTAAATCTTCTCAAGGAAGGTCATCTCTTCACGACGTTTCATGACTTTACTCTCTCGCTACTTACAAAACCCAAACTACTTCCCGATCCAATCCGCCAGGCGATTGCAGAGGTCCACCGCCAGAAGCGGAGACCCTCCACTAATGACATGGAATCCACGAACGTACGGCTTCACACGCTCCGCGATCTCACACGCTACATCCATCGATAACGCTGCCACATCCGCGTCTGATAGACCGCGCATCTTCTCCAAGAGCGATTCTGGAACTTTTATCCCAGGAATCTTGGCTATCCCCTCAAAAGCCCGCGCGGTCTTACAAGGCAATAGACCAACGAAATTATCTACCCCAGTATTCGCCGCCGCCTCAAAAAAAGCTACGGCTTGTTCTACATCGAAGACAGGCTGACTCAACGAGTAAACACCCCCAGCTTCGCGCTTACGTGTCAGTCTCCGGATTTCAGCGTCTCGATTACGTGCATTTGGATTAACAACGACGCCCGGAACAAAGCTAGTCCGGCCCTTGAGCTCACCACCCGCGAGGTCCTTACCGTTGTTAAGGGTGGAGATAATATTGAGTAGGCCGATTGAATTGACTTCAAACACTCCCTTCGCGTCCGGCAAATCCCCCACTGTAACCGCATCTCCGGTCAGAGCAACGATCGAGCGCACACCTAGCGCCCATGCACCCAAAAGATCCGCTTGAAGCGCTATGACGTTACGGTCACGACAAGCGACATTAACTACCGGCTCGATGCCGTAACGCTGCTTAAAAAGAGCTCCGAACACCAGCCCGGACAACTTCATCTTAGCGAGCGCAGAATCGGTCACATTGGCGAAATCCACGCCACGCAGACCCGCGTAGCGATCAAGAACGACCTGCACATCAGTTCCTCGGGGTGGGTTTATCTCGAGACACAACAACGGACGCTTTGTATCTTCCGCCCGCCCCAACAACGTATCGATCCCTGTAGCCACTTCCTCTTCTCTATTCCGTATGTACTGGTTATAGCGGCCCTCAGGCACCGAAGCCCTCTTCATTCCTGGAAACTGAGCTAGACCCGCTCCGTGCTGAACTACCAGCAAATTCCCAATACCGACCGCAACTTGCCGAAGACCTTAACAAATATCCCCCCGGTCGACTACTGACCAATGGGAGTTTATCGGTTTTTTACGTGACTCAACTGTAATCAACCGATTAGCCTTGCAAACTCGACTAATAAGGACTACCTTTTCCAGCAGTTTCGATGGTCTAAACCACACCTTGGGCTGCCAGTTCTGCCTTACGCGCCTTTAAGGGGTCGCGTTGCCTATGCAAAGCCGAGCCCCTAACGCGAAGGTATGTTCACGTAACCGAAAACGGGATTCCCGTTGTGGTGGGACCGTATATCAAAAACCTCTTTTCTAAGAAGTGCACGTATGACGGTAAATGTTGAGGTCTTCTATTCATTTCAGAGCCCTTATTCCTATCTCGCCCTAGATCCTCTGTACGATATCCAGGAGAAGTACAATGTGGACCTCTTGTGGCAACCTTTCTCAGCAAAGGCGTCGGGCAACCCGGTTCCACAACAAGGAATCCTCCCTGACAAGCTCTCGTATCTCTTTGAGGACACAAAGCGTATCGCAGGCGATCGCAGCCTCACCCTCACCTACCCAGAGAACTGGCCAGAGGTTGAGTTTGATCCAGGGCGCATCACACGTGGAGCGCTAATCGCCAACGATATGGGCGTTCTGCTTGAGTATAACATCAAGGTGTTTAACAAGTGGTGGGGCCTCGGTGAGAACCCAAACGAGGACGCGTTCATGAACGAGCTCTGCGACGACCTCGACATCGACCTCGGTGACTTCCTAAGTAAAGTATCATCCTCAGACACGCGAGAGCGAGTAAAGGGGATCTACAAGCGTGGGCGCAAGCTGGGAGTATTCGATACGCCGACATTCGTATTTGAGAGTGGCGAGCGAATTGTTGGATACGACAAGATACCGTATCTCGCTCAACGTCTTGAGAAGCTCGGACTACGTAAGAAGTAGTTGTCGGTTGCTCAACAGAGCAAGGCGATAAAGCAAGACCCCGGACAATTTGTAAAGAGAGCCTCGATGAGAGGGCTAGGCACGTCTTATAGAGAGACACTCCGATTAGAAAATGCTCGGACGTGTGACCTGTATAAAGCGAGACTAACCCTCTTCATTGAGGCCAACGCATCATCAGATTGGACGTACCTTGTGAGAAGGTCCGGTCCCCTAGGTGCGCAGGCTAGGGTTTGTGTACAATGACGGCCAGGCTGTTTATTAATACAACGCAGCTCTCGTTTCCGCAGAAGATTGGCGACAGCGTCGAGCTTTCGCCCGATGACACCCATTACGTGCGGGATGTTCTGAGATTGCGCGCCGGCGAACCTCTTGAGCTTGGCGATGCAAACACTGGGCTCGTCGCCCTAACCACCATCGCCTGCCTCACACCGCTCGTCGCCGTTTCGTTTCACTCTATTCTTGAGAGCCGTTCTCCGACACCTTACTCCTTCACCCTACTCTGCGCCCTGCTTAAGGGACAAAAGAACGATCTTGTCTGCGACTGGGCCACAGAGCTTGGGTGCTCGCACATAATCTTCTGGCAATCCTCGCGAAGCATCGTGCGCATTGACAATGAGAAAGACAGGGCTCACAAGGAGCTCAGGCTTGCCAAAATAGCGACCGCAGCAGCGCAGCAAAGCAAACAATCCAAGCCGCCAGTAGTTCGAATCACGCGATCACTATCAGACGCCTTTGACAGCTTTCTGGCCTCACCCACAGCGCAAGAACTACGAGTGGTCTGCTCTCTCGCAAGCGGCTCTCAACCAATTCGTCAGATGTTTTCCGCTTCGCCGCCGACAGCCCCATGCATTGTAGCGATTGGTCCAGAGGGAGACTTCGCCCCAGAGGAACACGACTTTTTAGTCGCTCGCGGCTTTATTCCCATCTCTTTGGGACGCCGAACCCTTCGCTCAGAACTCGCCGTTGTAACAGCCCTGAGCCTTCTCGGAAATCGCTAGAAAAGCCCCGTAAAGGCGATCACCGAACAACTCTCGGAATGCGCTGATTGAGTGCCACCAAGATTTCATGGGGTGTTGTCTCAATCGACTCGGCTAATTCCTCGACCGTAATTGAAGCTTCATCCTGAGACCCGATTAATACGACCTCATCACCATTATACGCCTCACCTTCCGCGCCGATATTCACCATCATCTGGTCCATACAGACGGCACCGACAACCGGATGACACTTACCCCGAACTATCGCTCGTCCCTTGTTCGACAGGCCCCTCAGGTATCCATCTCCGTATCCGATCGGAACCGTAATAACTCGAGTATCGTGAGGGGCGCGCCAGAGATGTCCATAGCTAACTCCAGCATCTTTTTTAACGACCTTGAAGAATACCACTTGGCTTTTCAGTGCCAGGACAGGCTGCAATAGGAGTCGGCTTCGCATCTCGCGGTGCGGATAAACCCCGTAAAGCGACAAACCAGGCCTAACCATATCAAGATGACTGTCAGGCATCATCAGCACTCCACCAGAGTTGGCAATATGCTTTAGGAATGGCCCGGTAGCTCGTCGATCGAAATACTCTACCGATTCGTGGAACCGTGCCAATTGCTCCCGCGCAACAGACAGATCACTGGGATTTACATCCGCAAAATGCGAGTACACGCCTACCACATCACAGTGACACGCTCTAATCGCCGCATCAAAAAGAGCTTGCGCTGAGTAGTAATGAACACCGATGCGCTCAAGGCCCGTATCGATCTTAAGGTGTACGCTGTCTCTTATACACA
>OMII01000066.1 GCA_900299055.1 Pseudomonadota bacterium
ATCACAGGAGAATCAACGAATGAAGCCTCCCGGCGACATTTTATCTCCTGGGTTAGTGACAACAACTGGAGAGGGAGAACGGAAGAGCAGGGGCGATTTGCTCAGCTTTACATTCCCCTTAAACGACTCGCGGACTCTCTGCAGAACCACAAAGAACTGTTTGAGTAGCGCTTACGGTCACTTCTAGAGGAGATGCCTCGCGCGTTTCCTCACCTTTAAGAAGCAAGGATTCGCGCGAGGCACCAATCTTCGTAGCCACTCTTCTGTCAGCTACGCTCTGATTACGCGTTGGGCTTAAGTTTTGGGCAGACTGGGTTAATATCAGGAACTCGGAGGTCTGACAGCTTATTAATCATAGCTGTCTTCTCTGCGATCTGCTGGTTAAGCGCCAATCTCCTTGCTTTAACCTCTACAACCTTTTTCTCCACATCCGGGCGCTCCGCTTTTTTATCAGCGAGCTTTTTCTTCAAGTCACTGAGCGCAGTTGTATCGCCATCTATCACCGCCTGCTGGTCTTTTTGGAGCCGCGCTATCAGAGATGTGAATCTTTGAATTGCCTCCTCGAGCACATCTATCTCCGTTTCACGCTTCTTCCTCTCATCGATAAGAGCTTGTTGTTCGTCGGTCAACTTCGGCGGGTTTGGTAGTAGCAAGAGGTCAACGATAGCGTCAAACTTAGCCTGATTAGTGGTACGGAACTTGGCGTACTCCTCTTCTTTGTCATCTAAGATCTCGTTGGCTGCGTCTTTTTGTCTCTGTGCAGCACCAATCTTTTCATCGATACTCTTTAATTGCTCCGCAGTTGTTTTGGAGCGATCGTCTATCTGGCGCTGAATACCTAGAATCGCGGCGTCGATATCGGCGAGTTTTTTCCGTAAGAGCCCCAAATCAACGATTACCTGCACTTTCTGAGTCTCTAGATTGGTGCGCTCTCCAATAATTCGATTGAGGTCCGGTGTAAGCGCTGCGACAATTTTTTTTATCGCATCGATCCGGGCGAAATTATTAGTGCACCGTCTCTTCGGCTTCGCAGTCTCCTCCTCTATGATTGAATTCACTCGATTGACATCTGCTATCAACTGCCTTGCTCTATCGGCAGGAGCTGCTGAGACATCTACCGTGTTAACAAGGCACGAAATGCCCACAATACCGAGTGCATGAGATACCTTTAGCCGCATAATCCCCCCGTTGATAATGATTTGCCTGGTGACAGCCATGGCTTGAATCGCCCCCTCTGCCTACTCCCAGTTCATTTCGTCCTTTCAGGGGAAGTTCTTAAGGAATGGTACCGGAAAATCGGATAAAAATAGCCAAACCCCCGCTTTCGCACGGGTTTTTACTCTACGTTCACGCACTCAGCCGGTGAATGCACCACCCCGCTCAGCGGCTCATAGCACTATCCGGCGACTACCTGCTCGAAAACTTTGGGAAGTGGGTTGAGTTTAATACCGGCTGCAAAACTCTGATTTCCAAAAACTTCTGATATCTTAGCGTGGAACTCAGGCAGTACAGGAGCGATCGCCTCTTTAATCGTAAAGATTGCTGAGAGCAGGATATACATCACCTCTTCACCCTTGGCCTGCTCTCCCGCTTTGAACAGCGCCCACGGCTTTGATTCCTGCACAAACTCATTTGCTTTGGAAGCGTAGGCAAGGACAACTTCTATCGCCTGATTAATCTTGTACTCTTGCATCAATGCACGCATCTCTTGCCTTGGGTCCTGCTCGAGTAGCGGATGGCTGACTTTTACGTTGGGTACTACCGACTCGCAATTTTTATGGGTCATCGTGAACGTTCTCTGGCAGAGATTCCCGATGTTGTTGATTAACTCACCGGTGATGCGATTAATGAAACCTTCTTTCGTAAAATTACCGTCAAACCCAAAGGATGGTTCTCGCAATAAAAAATACCGCACATAGTCAGCGCCATACTTTTCGATAAGCTCATTCGGATCGACCGTATTACCGAGAGACTTAGACATCTTCTCGCCCTCAGAGAGCCACCACCCATGCGTCACGATACGCATATTACTGCACGCCTTCTCAATCGCCGTCACTGACATCTTATCCGGAGCGCACTCCAGCGCCGCCAAGAACGCGGGCCAGTATACTGCGTGAAAGCGCATGATATCTTTGCCCATCACGTGCATTACGCGACTGTTAGTCCAAAAGGTCTCGAATTTCTCGGGCGTGTCGAGTGCTGATTGATAGTTGAACAGAGCATCAAGCCAGACGTAGATGACGTGATTTGTAGCCGGGATCGGAATACCCCACGAGAAGGTACAGCGGGAGATAGAGAGATCGTTGAGCCCACCTTTTACAAACGCTTTGAGTTCATTAAAGCGGCCACTGGGCGAAACAAACTCCGGGCACTTCTCATACCACGCTAGCAGCGGCTCAGTGAACGCCGACAACTTAAAGAAGTACGATTCCTCTTCTTTCCACTCGACAGGAGAGCCGCTTGGCGCCTTACCATCTTTTATCTCAGACTCGTCGTAAAACGCCTCATCCCGAACCGAGTACCAGCCATTATACGTGCCCTTGTAAATCCAGCCGAGCTGCTCGAACTTCTTCCATACTGAGACAACAAAATCTTTGTGTCGCGGCTCTGTGGTGCGTATAAAATCATCGTAGTGGACGTTGAGTCGCTTTGCCAGATCGCGAAACAACGCCGAATTTCGATCGCAGAACGTCAGCGGGTCTGCCCCCTCTTTCTCAGCCGACTGCGCCACCTTCTGTCCATGCTCGTCAGTACCGGTAAGGAAAAAGGTCTTGATGCCCTCTTGGCGATAAAAGCGGGTTAGGAAGTCACACACGATTGACGTATAGGCGTGCCCAATGTGGGGGCTCCCGTTTACGTAATAAATTGGAGTGGTGATAAGGAGGTTTTTCTGCTCGGTCACAACGCTCACACGCTTTGTATACTAGACTACTACCGGGCAGCTCGCCCGCTGGGACGAGTGTAATCTGACCGAGATGAAACGTAAACAGCCTGAAATGTAAAGGAATTATGGCTAAAACTCGGTGACGTTCGCTCCGTCTCCAGCGTCTGCTATCGAAGATTCCTCCTCAAACCCCTCCTCGAGCGAGCAATCAAGGAGCTCGAACACCTGAGTGGTGCGAGTGGCGGGCATACTATCGATACTCTCCAAAGCACCTTCCATCTTTCGAGTGCGCACAAAAGTCTGATCTATCGAGCGAGATGCCGAGCCGAGTTGTTTCTTCACCTTTTCAAGCACCTGTCCGAACTTGCCGAACTCTGTCTTTACAGCGCCGAGGATCATTCGAATCTCATTCGACCGCCGCTCGATAGCGACTGTCTGAAAACCAACAGAGAGGCTGGTGATAATCGCAGACAACGTCGTGGGACCAGCTATGATGACTCGATAGTCCCGTTGGAGGCGCTCTTGAAACCCTGGCTCTCGCAGTGCCTCAGCATAGAGCCCCTCGGTCGCTAAGAACATAATTCCAAAAGATGTGGTCACAGGAGGCATCACGTACTTGTGGCCAATATCGGCGGCACAGTCTTCGAGCCGATCAAGCAATCGCTTGCGCGCGCTCTCTACGCCGTTGATATCGCCCTCCTCACTCGCGAGGCGCAGTCGCTCATAATCCTCTTTTGGAAACTTCGCGTCGATCGGGATATACACACAATGCTCAGAACCTCCCTGCCCACTCGGTATCTTAATCGCAAACTCTACTGCGTCTGAGCTGTCTGGACTTGGCTGGAAGTTCACCACAAATTGATCTGGGTACAACATTTCATCGAGAATTGCGCGCAGCTGCACCTCACCAAATACGCCACGCGTCTTCACATTTGAGAATACTCGATTCAGGTCACCAACACCCTTCGCCAAACTTCGCATTTCTCCCAATCCGCGCTGCACAGACTCAAGATTTATAACGACCTGCTTGAATGACTCGCCTATACGCTGTTCAAGCGTAGATTGCAGCTTCTCGTTTACAGTCTGTCGCATCTCTTCTAATTTTTTCTCATTCCCAGCATGGAGTTCTTGGAGCCGGTGATGAATCACTTGCTGAACATTTGAAAGATGTGTGCCAACGCTCTGCGTCTGCTCATGAAGTTTCGAGGCGATGACTTCTGCCTGCGCACGTTGAGTTTGCACTGCCTGAATGCTGTGCGTGGCGAGGTCTTGGACTATCTCCTTAAGCCCCGATTCAAGCGTTACTCGCTGCCTCTCACAATCAACCGAGAATGTATGGAATCTCTCATCGAGCAAGCGGCGAATCATCTCAAGCTGTTCTTGCCCCCCTCTCCACTGCTCCTGAAATGCCCGCCGCAATCCGTCCCACGTTTGGCGCTCACGGTCCGCCATTGCAAGAAGCCCCTTGTCTACTCTCTCTCCACTCTCAAGAGCAATTCCCCGTAGTCGCTCCTCAACGTGGGCCAGTTCAAGTCGAAGTTCTCGGCAGAGGTCCCCTACACGAGTAGAAAGTTGGACGAAAAGCTCCTCTTGTTTACTGTGACCACTTCGCCACCAAAGGGCGACTATCGCAAAAGATTGAATCGTCAGAACTGAGAATATGAGAACCGGAAACCACGCATTGAGGTCGGTCATTAAGATTCCTTACGAAGCAGTTACCCTTGTAGAGATCCCGTCATCTGTGCTTGCCAGCTTGCAAACACACATTGGTAATCCTGAGCACATTCACTGCCTTATCGGTGTAAGTATGATGCCACTTAACGAATTAATGACGCCCCTGGATGCAAGAAGCAGCCACGGCTTAAAAACAGCTCATACTTTCAACTAGTTAAAGTAACAGAGTCCTTTCCTCCATCTTCACCGGTATAAAAACTCACAGCTCTGACCCTTGGGCGATCCGATCGCCACACCACATAGTCCGCCGATTATCGGAGCGTCTCTCAGAGCGCAGGCGAGAAAATAGCAGAGGCACGAGCACACCAGGCCCATTCAACGGTACTCCCTGACAACTATCCTGCGTAAGCACCACCGGAACCTCTCTGTGTTTGAAACTTCCGATGCGAGACAAGCTAACCACAGACAGCCACTTCAGCTTGCGCTACCACATCATTCACGGTGTACCAGCACCTGACCATTCGCCGACCTATTTACATCTAGTGACAACTCAATTACCGTCTTTCATGCAAGATATTCGACAGAGTTCGCTGGTAATTTCTGTCGTATAGGGGCCCATAGCTCAGCTGGTAGAGCGCGTCGTTCGCAATGACGAGGCCGGCGGTTCGATCCCGCCTGGGTCCACCAGCCTCCGCTTTTTTCGTTCGGCCGATGGTCGAACTCAAGAAGGCTACGGCTGGTGCCCGCCGTAGCCTCGACCGTAGGTCGAGCATAGGAGGGCTTTCCCTCGGTTCGAATTCGGTCACCTAGTGTCCATTCGAGTCGCTTTGCTCGCTCTTGGCAGCCCAGTTCACATAGCGAGCAAGTACAAGTAGCGAAGAAATCAAAGACAGCTCGCCGAATACTGGTGCACCCCTCCACTCGTCTTGCTGCGCCTCGATACGCGCAGAAAACACATTTCTCAGCTGCCGGCGGAGGGGCGGCATATGCACTGGTACGCCAATGGCACACTCCGACCTGAAAAAGCCGATGGATTCGTGTATGGGCTCCAGGAGGTGAACGAAAATATCGTAGCGAGCAGAGAGGTGATTAGAGCCGCCTGGGCGTCATTCGAATCTTGGCTTTGGCCAAGTTCGAATAGCCAAAGATACTGCCCACGCCTTGAATCGAACAAGGGACCTCAGAATTATGAGTTCTGCGCTCTAACCAGCTGAGCTACGTGGGCATAAGGAACTGTAAGAGCTGAGGAGATTGCCCCAAGCGGTGACAAAAATCAAGCGCTCCACCCCTTCTCCTTGCCCTAACTATCTGGGTTCATATTGTTTTTGGGGGCAATGGGTCAAAAACCTGACTCTTTTCAGGCCTTGGGAGCATCGTAACTACTATGTCGAAGGATGAAACCATTCAGATAGACGGGGCTGCCGCTGCTGCGAGAATCCTGGGGAAGATGCCTGCCTCAGATCGAAAGCGCATCGTTGAGTCGATCCGAGTGCTCAACCCTGAGTC
>OMII01000067.1 GCA_900299055.1 Pseudomonadota bacterium
ATCAGAATTGATGCTGAGCGATTGTGAGTGGGCATTAAACACACTGACGGCGAGTCGTAAGCAACTGATCTGGTTTGTAAAACAAGGTCGATGATATTGCAATGGGTAAAAAGCACATCGCGGCAAAAGGCTGCGAGACAGCTAGCCCTGGCGGAGGGCAGAAAAGCATAATGATACCAAATTGTTAGCGACTTTGGTCGGAGCTTGTGCCGAACACAGCTTCTAGGCTGTCGGTAGCTGCCTGCCAGGAAAAAAGTCTAGCCCGTGTAGTGCACCGAGCTTGAGCGGCTTCATAGGACTGCTTCTGAGAGATTATCCATCTGATAGCACTGCTCAGCTCTGTTGGCGTGGCTGCATTGCACAGATAGCCCGTTTCGCCGTGAATAACTGTTTCTGCTGGTCCGCCCCCCTTGATCGCGATAACTGGAGTTCCGCACGCCATCGCCTCAACCGGAGCGAGGCCAAAAGGCTCCTCTTCGGCGGCGTGAATGAGGGCACGGCTTTCACGAAGGGCATCAACCATCTCCGAGTCTGATACGCTGCGTCTAAATGCCACTGAGTGCTCGAGTGATAGACGTTTAGAGAGTTCGACAAGAGCGTGGTATTCCTCGCCATCCCCGATCACCACAAGGGTAATCGGTAGGGGCTTCAGCTCATGCAGAGCGGCAAGGATCTTGTCGACGTTCTTGAACTTGGTGAGTCTAGCGCACGTGACGAACTGCAGCTCTTTTTTTGAAACAGCCGTCGACGGGAAAAATCGCGTACTATCGACTCCGGGATAGCAGATGCCAACGAGCGACTCTGGGTATCCGTAGGCGTCAAGGGCGAGCTGCTTGGAGAAGTGCGAGTTGGCGAAGACGGCGTCAACGTGCGTTGCTAGTTTGCGATCGATAATTTTCAAGAGCGGATTGAGAAGCCTTGCTCCAATGCCGGCTGCTGAGTAAGGAAGCGCCTGGATCCATTTTTTCGAGTGAATAAAAGCGGAGGGTTCCTGACACATCCACACGTGCGTCACGGCCTCACCAACTGACGCTTTGGCAACGAATCCCCACCAGTTCGCCGGAAAAACTTGTGAAAATACAATATCTGGTGACAGCGCCTTAATTAAACGGCGCACCTTCCACATGATGAGGGGGAGTCGAATCCAAAAGAGTAAGGAGCTGGAAAGCGGGCCCCCTAGTTGATGAAATGTTATGGTCTTGTAGTCCGAAGTCAGAGAATCAGAGTTGCGTATCGAAACTATGTGAACATCCCAACCTCTGAGAGCGAGCTCTTTACCTGTTTCCAGCGCATGACGTCCCGCCCCGCCAGGCAGGGTAAAATGGGGATGAAGGTAGAGAATCCGTTTTTTCTTCACGCGTGACTGGCTCTCGAAGGCAATACACTCACACACAGGACGACACACAGTTGAACTGCAAAGACCACTACGGACACCATGCAGAGGTCTTCGAGGGTTGGTGCTGAAAGAGCTTTCAAACAGAGAGCTTGAGTAATTGGAGCAATTGACAGCACAACAATCAGTCGAAGTGCTCTACCAGCCAGTTGGACTTGAGCGAGTGCATAGCTGATAACATGAAAGCTGATCGCCAGTAAGGCGTACCCAACCATTGGCAGCAGATCAAGATAGCGTGGGCCGAGCAAGAGTGGGAAAAACAGAGGGCGGGATAGCCAAAAAAAACCAGCAACTCCGGCTACAGAGAGGACAAGCTTTACAAAGGCCGCGGGAGAGATGCGGGTTGCACGACGTTGCAGTGCGGAGCTGTAAGCTATCGTGAGAGCGGGGCTGGAGAGAAGCATGATGCTTTTCGCATATGTCATTACTGCAGCGTAGTTGCCTGACAACGCCGGAAACCAAAGTTGAACAATGGGTTGGTCAAGTGAAAAGGGCGCCGCGAGTAAAAAGAAGCCCACTACCAAGCCCCAGTTGGTCTTCCAGAGATCCTGACTCGCTGGTTGTAGGCTTCGCACGGCGGGAGCTGCGCTAAGAGTCATCGCGACGAAGCTGATCACATAGGCAAGTGCTAGGTAACTAAGAGCTGGTGATACAGTCAGCACTGCTCCGACCACCACCAAGCGAAAGAGGGCGCCCACACTTTGCGCTTTTGCGAGAAGAGGCATCTCATTTTTGCCGATCAGTATACCTGTCATCCAACTCCAACTAATCATGGAGAGAGGAAGAACAAGGAGCATGGTAAGTTGCTCAGTCCAGGTGCGGGTAATTGAGAGGCACGTAGCCATAGCCATCGTGATGCCAGCAAGACCGGTCCAGAGTGATCGTGTCCCAAGCGCGTGATAGCTGATTCCGCCAACCTGTGATACCGAGTGAGCGAGTTCATTAATGAGCGGATTGAGCAGCGCGGCAAGAATTGTGAGCGACGCTGCCATAGTTGCGAATCGGCCAAAATCATCAGGAGTGAGGGCGTGAGCGATGAGAATTCCCGTGATGATATTGCACGCGTTCGCCCCCTGAATAAGTGTCCAGACAAGCCAGTTCCTCACTGAATTAATGTCTCCCTTACGCCGCGCTGAGTGGCTCAATCTTATTTTCTTTGTACGCCTGAATAAGTTTCTCGAGCAGCAGTATCTGCTCCTGAATTTCAGAGCCTTGCTCAGTGTCTGCGATGCATCGTATTCGCTCGTGATGTGCCAGCTCTAAAGTTTCCGGTATCATATCAGTTCCATTCTGTACGGTGTCTTCGATGGATTCAAAATGATGGTGGAGAGCCAGGTAAGAACGGTCAGGTTGCAGGACAAGTGTGTAGCCTTTATCTCCATACGCTTCAGAAAAGGCGCCATCGATAGTTACCGCTCGACCGCTTCGTTTAATCGGAGATTCTCCAGCTTCAATTTTAACCGGTACGTGCCCGTTCACTATTAAGCCCCGAGAGGAATCAACAGAAAACTCTCGCATTACCTTCTCGCAAAACGCTTGCTCATGGATCAGAGAAAAGTAGGGATCTTTTTTCTCATGGAGGAGCTCTTTGTCGGCGATGAAATAACTTTCGAAGGTCGCGATCTTGTCTTTTCCAAAAAGCGGCGAGAGCGGGCCGCACCACAGGTACCACAATAGATCGAGGTCAGTGAGGCTTCGCGACTGAAAGGCCCGTTGCACAGAAACTTCAATGGCTTCAAAAAGGGCCTTACCGGCGTAACTTTTCCCGTCGATCTCAAAGGGCATAAATTTACCGCTGGAATCGCAGGGCACGCAGCCGTGGAAAATAAGTGTATTGTCCCGGACGAGCCACATAGAACCTTTTCGCGCGAGGTAGGACATATGGCGCCAAAGTGTAGGGCTGTTCGTGAAAGAGCTGACCAGAGCTTGGATGCAGCTCTCTTCGTGCGCGTTAAGTGCTAGTGGCGTGGATGGATCAACCGTCGGAAGGCTTGAGTCTACGAGGGTGTACTCGGCGCCATCGATTTGAACTTGAGAGCAATTCTTGCTGATCGAGGAGAGAATATCGCGATGTTTGAGTTTGAAGTGTGGATTGCGCGCGATGAGCTGCCCCTCCAGCTTAAACTGGATCACCGCCATCGCCTTTTGCATGCGAGCCAAGAGAAGCGGGTCTCGATCGCCGATATCCTTGCAGGTGAATCGAGACGCAGGATCGTTTGAGTAGTCGGCTGCCACAAGTTTCGCGACCGGCTCAAGGGGGATTCCATAGCCCTCCTCTAGTTGAGAGAGACGGCCGTACCGAAGGGACATTCTCATCACCGTCGCGATGCTCGCCTCATGTCCGAGGCACGCCGCCATCCACGATACATCATGGTTCCCCCAGGTAATTGATACGTGAGGCTGTCTCATCAAAAAGTCGATAGCCTTGTCAATTCGCTCCCCGCGGTCGCCGAGGTCTCCGGCTACGATGAGCTCCGAAACGGCGAGATTTCTGATCAGTCTCGCCGTAAGACGGAGAAGATCTAGCTCTCTTCCGTGCTCAATGAATGAGTCTAGGATGGCGTTGAAGTGCGCATCTGAGCGATCAAATTGAGGGCTTAAGATTAATTCTCGAAATACCTGAAGATACTGCGATGGAAGTAGCTCGGCGACTGTATGAAGAGGGTAGTTTTGCGCGAGGCAACGAATGATCGACAGTTCCATGTGAACAATTTTTCTGGCGAGTGCGATAGTGTCGGCGTGACTGACCTGAGTCCCAGAATAATAGAGGAATGACTCACGCGGATAGTAAATGAATCCGAGAAGCTGTAGCTGCTCACGCTCTGAGAGAGTGTCTTTGAAGAGCTTTGATACTAATGGGCGTAATGAGCCTGAAGCGTTGTTGACCACATGACGGAGTTTTTTGTACTCGCCGTGCACATCGCTGATGACATGAATTGCGCCTTTCGGGAGTGTGAGGCTCGAGCGTAACACCGCGACGCGAGCGAGCGCGGCGTCGATAGTTGGATACGTGCTCCGCAACTCGCGCAGATATATCAGGGTAACAGGGTCAATTTTTGTGGCAGACGGTGCAGCTGACATGGGTTTCGCTCTACGCTAGCCTACTCGTAGCCCTTGAGTCTATCGGTGCTTCGAGCGATGACTCTACCTGCGGTCAGTCCTTGCACGACGACAGAAAACGCTACAGCGAGAAAGACGGCCGAGACTATCTCGTCTCGTGCTGGAATCTCTGGGGGCAGACCGAGAACGAGGGCTAGAGCGAGCGCCCCACGCAAACCCCCAAAAAAGAGCAGGTTCTGAATCGGTAACGGCACTCGCTGCTTGAGAACTGCTAGTGGAAGGCATCCGACGTATACGGCCACCGCTCGGCTGGTGATGCTAGCAATGATCGTCCATAGAACAAGAGAGTTTGTAACCCCACTCCTCCATAATGTCAGATCCGCACCAATCAGGAGAAAGATGATTGAGTTCGATACGAATCCTGCGAACTCCCAAAATGCTTCTGTACTTTCATGTCCTTTCTCTGTGATCGCTCCTTTGGTGCCAAGATTGCCGAGCACCATGCCTGCGGCGAGGGTCGCCAAGACCCCCGATGCGTGGAGATCTTCGGCGAGTATAAAGGAGGCGTAAGCTGCTACAGTTGTGACCGCGAGCTCAACGAGGTGATCTTCGGTTCTTCCCGCGATTACCAGCGCCACAAGACCAATGGCGGCGCCGATTACAAGACCAAAACAAACGGCTGTAAGTGACAGCGTCAAGAATTGACCAGCTGAGACACTCCCTGCGATGACTGAGAGGGCTAGTGTGAACAGCACCGCGGCAGTTCCGTCATTCAGAATACTCTCCGCCTCGATGAGTCGATGGATCCGGGGAGGAAGTTTTGATTCCTTCAGAAGTGCCAGAATTGATACCGGGTCGGTGGCTGCCATGACGACTCCGATGATGATAGCCGTTTGCCACGATTGCCCCGCAAAGAGAATCAGCATGGCTGAGCTCGCAACAGCCGCTAGTGCGACTCCAAGCGTGGCCATAGTGAGTGCGACGGGAAGCTCCGCCTTAAGATCACGCCAGCGGAGGTGAAACGCGGCCTCGAATATAAGAGGCGGCAGGAGAACCGAAAAGATGAGCTCTTTTGAGAGGTGAATTGTAAAATCAACACCGATGAGTGAGAGACCAAGCCCCGCGAGTACAAGACCGATGGTGTAGGGTAGCCTAATACGCCGGGACATAATCGCCACTAAACTAGCGATGAGCAGAAGTAGTTCCACCTGTTCCATAGTAGCGTTCCTCCGGAAGATACAAAGTTCACTGACTAGCGTCGGCGAGCTCTGTCGTTGCTTTGGTAAATCTGGCCGGCTCGAAGCTCTTAGAGCTCGAGAGAGTCCCGAAAACCTTCTGTAGAGCTCGCTCGTGCTTCTTGGCGAGCGGCGGAGATGAGGCTAGTGCCGCTTGTAATCCCATTGCGATCTGCTCAGCGATCTCAAATTTAGGTGATTCTACTGTGGCCCCAGATCTCGCTAGCGATTTGAACACAGCTTCGCACACTTCCGGAGTGACGCGTAACTCCGCTGCGACGCGACTTATCCTTTCTGAGGTAAGTTCTCGTAAAGCAGCTATCGCTTCGGGAGCTCCCGTTTGCTGGTAGTCGTGGTGAAGAGTCGTAACGAGTGGAGTCATGTCTTTACCGACTTGCGGTTCAATCCCCCCAAGAGCGGCTTGCAGCATGAGCAGTGGTGCGATGTTAATGTGCAGACGGCCCGGGATGCCCCCATAGGTGCGATGTTTCCACTGCTCGTCGCTTAGGCTGTGGTGGCACGAGTAGCAGTCAAAGATGCTGAGCTCGGGAAATAGGCCATTTTTACTCCGCTCGGGAGATGCCAGCCGTTCAAGCAAGCTTTGAGCGTTTCGAGTTTGACCAGCCAGCCATGCAGCCAGCGGAACGTACGACGCTTTGCGAGACGTATAGTCTTGATCGAGCAACCAGTGTCGCGGCTCAAGGGCGCCATAGGTATCCAGTTCGAAGGTGAGTCGTGGATGGCCAGCCCCGTATAGGTCGTGAGTAACTGACTTGCTGTTATCTCCAAAGTGACATGAAAGACAAAGGTTCGCTCGGTTTGAGAGGGATACTGTATCAGCGAGTCCATTATCCAGATTTTGTTGATGGGTGGTCTCAAGAACAGCGTGAGATTCCAGCCATCTCTCAGCGGCACCGTGACACGATTCGCATGAAACCCCATCCTCAGGATCAAATTTATCACCACGCATATGCGAGTCTGGAACGTATGTGGAGTGGCACTTGAGGCACAGGGGCTCCGTCGTCGGATCTCCCAAACCCATGAGCGACGCCATCCTCTTGCCTTCAGCCTTTTGCAGGTTCGTGTAAGCTTGGGAGTGTTTATCGTGTTTAAGCCAGGTGGTGTACTCGTTGCCTAAAATGTCTGAGCCCTTCATTGGATGAACGCTCCCATGGCAGTTGGAGGAAGAGCAGGAGCCAGTTCCTACGTAGCGAGCGTGAGTAGGATCGGCGAAAAGATTAAGAGTCGGAAGAGCGCAACAAGCAGCTAGAGTCGCAAGAAGATGTTTTACGCGTATAGTCATGGAAGTTTCTACCTAACTGGCGCCTACTATGGCCCGTTGAGCGCACTCTTTCAACATAAAGAGCTATCAGCACGGTCAGAGAGACGGCGAAAATTAGTTTGCCTCAAAACGTTATGAAACCTATATTCCAGCGAGAGGAGCGCTCGCAGGGCGCGAACGGCTCAAATACCTTGTTTTAGTCCACTCGTACCGGGCCAACGCAGGCCTAAACTGGTTCGAGAGAGTGAGCGAACGTGTAATGTCTGATCATTTTGAAGTAGCGATCATCGGAGCCGGTCCAGCTGGCATAGGTGCAGCGACAAGCGCGGCGTCATACGGGATCTCTCACATCCTTTTCGAGAAGGCAGAGCTAGCCAACACTATTCACCAGTATCAGCTTCACAAGCACGTCATGGCGGAGCCGGCCCGCCTTCCGCTGCGCGCCAAGTGCCGGTTTGAGGCGGGAAGTCGGGAAAAGATACTTCAAGAGTTTGCTGAAGATGTAGCCACGCACAAAGTGAACTTGGTTCGAGCGGAGGTGACGGCCGTTAAGAGAGATGGAGAGCGATTCGAGATCGAGTTTCAGGGGCGAGTTTGCACTGCTACCAATATAATACTCGCGGTCGGGGTTCAGGGGACACCGCGTAAAATCGGAGTGCCTGGAGAGGAGTTGCCGCACATCTCCTATACGCTTACTGATGCAGCAGCTTTCCAAGGAAGAAATATAGTCATCGTCGGGGCAGGAGATGCGGCTATTGAGAATGCGCTTGCTCTTAGTAAGCAGAATACAGTCTATCTTGTGAATCGAGGATCAGAGTTCGCACGTGCTAAAGACGCTAACACGCGTCAGATTCTTAATGCGATTTCGTCCGGAACTATCAGGTGTTTTTACAACGCCACGATTGCTCGAATTGAGCCGACGACCGTGTTCTTAAACACGCCTGAGGGGGAAACATCGGTTCGGTGCGATCATATTATAGCAAGGCTAGGCGGTGTTCCACCGCGTAAGTTCATTGAATCGATCGGCATACAGTTTCCGAGTCCTGAGCCCTCTGCTGTGCCCGCGGTAAACGAGCGCTATGAGTCAAACGTCAAGAACGTGTACATACTTGGTGCGTTGATCGGATATCCTCTCATCAAGCAGGCGATCAATCAGGGCTTTGAGGTAATTGAGCACTTGAGGGGGAGTCCTGTTCTGCCCGCAGACCAGGAGCTGCTGGAGGAGCGATTTGCGTCTGTACCTGGCAGATTTGAGGAAAACTTCCAGAAAATTAGGGCGAATCTTCCGCTTTTTAGAGATCTAACCGCCCCGCAACTTCGAGAGATGATTATCGATTCAACGCTGCGAGTAATGCAGCCAGGAGAAACTGTCTTTGCTCGCAACGACTATACTGATTCATTTTTCAGTATCATCTCGGGAGAGGTTGAAATCGAAATCGATGATGTCAGGCGAGTCCGTTTACATCAGGGACAGTTTTTCGGTGAGATGGGACTTCTGTCTGGGCGGCGGCGAAATGCTACGGTGCGCCCTACTCAGGTAGGCACTCTGCTGTTGGAGACGCCCCGGAAGCAGATGCTGAAGCTGATAGCATCGGTCAACTCAGTTAAGCGGTCGCTCGATGAGCTTTTTATGCTTCGTGCGATGCAGACATCTATATTTCCTGAAGCGCCGCAATCGATGCTTGAAGAGATGGCTGCACGAGCAAAGCTCAAGCACTTCAAAAAAGGCGAGGTGCTCTTTAAGGAGGGCGAGCTAGGTGATGTGATGTACGTGATACGCAAGGGCTCTGTGAAGGTATCGCGACAGAATCGTTTCGGCTCCGATGTAGCGCAAACCTATGTGCCAGCGGGTCACGTAGTGGGTGAAATGGCGATTTTGAAGAGCGAACCAACACCACGAACTGCGACAGTCACTGCTGCAGTTGGCTGTGACACCATAGCGTTAGAGAAGGCTGATGTAAGAGAATTATTTGAGCGTCATCCAGAAGTTCGTGCGCGTTTTGAGCAGATTGCGGATGAGCGCCGTATCCAAAATGTTGTGGTCGATTGGAATGAGACATCAGGGTCGCTACTGGACTTTATGATGCGTGAGGGGCTCACGGACGCTGACAATGTGTTGTTAATCGATTCCGATCTATGTGTTGGATGTGACAACTGTGAGTCCGCGTGCGCCGCGACACATGGTGGGTATTCTCGGTTAGATCGTAAGGGAGGGAAAAGTTTCGCGGCGGTACAGATTCCGATCTCATGTCGGCACTGTGAGAATCCACTTTGTATGCTTGATTGCCCTCCTGATGCGTTGACACGTACTCCAAACGGAGAGGTGGTGATTCGAGAGTCGTGCATCGGATGTGGAAACTGCGTGAGTAACTGCCCCTACGGCGTTATCAAGATGGTGTATGACACGGCTGATACAGGGTGGTCACTCTGGTCGTTACTTGGGCGTAAGAAAAAAGAGAAGGGCCCAGCGAAAGCTGCCAAGTGCGATATGTGCCGACAGCTAGAAGGCGGCCCGGCGTGTGTTCGCGCTTGCCCAACTGGGGCTGCGATGCGGGTGAACGCGACACGGTTGATTCAGATAGCGGGTTCAAAGAGGATTTAGTCTGTGAACTACGAGACCTTTATCAACTACCGAAACTATCGCTGGCTATGGTGCACCATCGGAGCGCTATTGTTGGGTATTGTCGGGTATGTGTTGGATGAGCCAGCAGCGGGAAGGAGCGGGGGAAGTATTCTGGGATATACGTACGGGACCCTCGCCACGGTAGCGATTGTGTGGCTGATGGCGTACGGCTTGCGAAAGCGAAGCTATCACTCTTCGATGGGTACGGTAGAAGGGTGGCTTGCGGCGCACGTATGGGTTGGAATCGGGTTGTTATTCTTTGTGCCACTACATTCAGCGTTCAGGTTTGGCCTCAACGTACACACGGCTGCGTATGTCTTCATGGTGCTCACAATAGTGACTGGAATTTGGGGAGTTGCTAATTACGCAACACTTTCGGGGAAAATACAGGCACATCGAGGAGGTACGAAGGACGAGACCCTCATAGAGCAGATAGATGCTCTTACAGATAAGATAGAGCGACTGTGTGCGGGTAAAAGCGAGCGGTTCCTCGCGCTCTTTAATCGCTTTGATTTCTCTTTTCGGCCTGGGTTCCGAGCGCTTTTACGAATACAACGCATCCCTGTCGTTGAGCAACGTCTGGTCACCGAGTTGTTGCGCGACATTCCAGAGGCTGAGCGAGAAGACGCAATTACTATGGTCGGTATGTTGGATCAGAGGGGAGACCTGGCGCACCTGATTATTGATCAGTCCAGAATCAAAGCGCTCCTTAAAGTGTGGTTGTACTTCCATGTGCCAATATCCGTGGCTCTATGCGTGACGCTCGCGATTCACATCCTCTCGGTATTTTTTCTCTGGTAAGTCATGATCATTCGGCACATTCAGCAAAAAATCGGAAAATCTGGTGAACTTGAAAGCCTCGTTTCCGAACTCTCTGCCTCTGAGGTTGTGCTTGGGCGAGGTGGTGAAGCACAGATTATTTTTCCAAGTCAGCGAGTTTCTCTTGCGCACGCAAAAATTTCAGTCGTAGAGGGTTCTTTTGTAATCGCCGATCTGGGTTCGCTCGCTGGGGTGCGAGTCAACGGGCGACGTGTGGCGCGGGCTAATCTCTCGCACGGCGATATAGTAG
>OMII01000068.1 GCA_900299055.1 Pseudomonadota bacterium
AGCGCTTTACGCAGCCCAACCCGCCAGGCATACGCATATCTTTGCACCCACGTCGACGCTCCTCTGGTGAGCACTTTTGCTCGCTCGGCTCGAATCCAGACGGGCAAATCTCGCGTGAGCTAGACGATGAAGGTCTGCCATAGGCGGGTTGGCGATCAAGAACCGCCGCTTGGGCTTCAGCCAGGTCAGCTCCCTTCTTCGATAGGTCCAGGCAGCACACACCGCGCGATTCGCTCACAAAACTGCAATCCTTCTTCCCGAGCCCTAGATCTTGGCATGAGTAAGGGCAGGGACGACAGTTTGGGATTGCAACAGCATTAGACGCGAGAACGAAAAGAGATAGTAGGGCTACCGATAGGGTTTTCATATTGGCTCCAAAGGCATACTCGTGACTTACAAAACTTCTTAGGGTCTTGTAGATTACTTTTCTCGCCGCCGAAAGTCCCTATATCGGCGAGGGTGCGGTTGAGGGTAGTGAGCGTATTGTCCAAGCGAGGACCGCTAGGTAGGCTCAAGGCCTCATACGTGCCGTACAAAAACGGCCTACATCTTGGCGCTTCATCATGTCACACTATGATCATTTTGCTCAGTTTTATGATCACGTAGTTGGCTCGCGAGATTCAATCGCGAAGCTCCTTACGCTGCTTGTTCGTCGTTATAATCCGACCGCACGAACTCTGTTAGAGCTAGGATGTGGTTCGGGTACCATGCTCGCGGTGTTGTCTCGCAGCTACCGAACGACAGGACTCGACCTCTCTCGAGGTATGCTCTCGATAGCCCGAAAAAAAGCTCCAGGCGCGAGACTGATTCATGGCGACATTACGACCTTTGATCTTCAGGAGCGCTTTGACGCGATTGTTTGCCCGTTTGATACGATTAATCACGTCACGAGCTTTGCTAAGTGGAAGCAGGTGTTCAGAAGGGCGCACGCCCATCTCAATCCAGGCGGAGTGTTCATATTCGACGTTAATACTGAGCACAAGATGGAAGAGTATCGGACTGATCCGGTTACTGCTGATGTAGAGCGGGACGTCGTGACCATGGTGCAGGTGAAGCGACGAAGGAAGTTTCGGTATGACGTAATTCTTCGGATCTTTCGTCGGCGGAGCGGGGCGATGTTTGAGCACCATGAGATGGTGTTGCCAGAGCTTGTGGTACCAACAGCGACGATTTTGAGTGAGCTGGGAAAATATTTTCGAAAGATCACGCTAGTTGATCCAGACCGCGCTAGACCATCTCCTTACACTGAGGAGCTGTTCTTTGTATGTAGAGAGCCGCGCTAGGGCTCGTTAACTGAGTCTCCCCGCACTGGTAGTACAGGCAAAAAAATGCCCCCTCGTCCATGAGGGGGCGGGTGATATGCTTGCTGTCACGAGAAATTAGTGTAGCGGGCCTGCTATCGAGTCGTGTGCGTGTGAGTACGTTATAGATTGCGCACGAGCCAGGAGCGTTGTGTTTAGAGCATCGAGACCAAGCCGTTTATTGACCCGCACTAACCGCAGAAGCGGATCGAGTACTGCCAGGTTGCGCCTTCCGCGGATCGTTTCGACTATCGCCAAGGCGGCGTCATAAAACTGCGCGGCGCTCTCAAAGTCATGGCGACCCATAGCCGTATCGCCGCGAAGAATAAAGCCATCAGCCATGGTGATTGCTTTTGTAAGCTTCATAATTCGAACCTCAGTTTTCATCGCTATAACGCCCTGTTCCATCGCATCGCAAAACTTTACCCGGCGGTCTGCCAGGAGAAAGGGGCGATACGTCAGTTCGTTATGGTGTAACTTCTATCGCTGCTTGCGGTGAGCGTATAGAGCTACATACCAACGCTCTGAGGTGCGGCAAAAGCTGTGCCAGAAGACGTGTAGTGATTTCTGGTGCGGGATTATCGCAGTCACTTCGCTACGGCCGCTATAATCCGGACGATACCTCGGCGAGTGCGGCCTCGATCTGCTCGTCGATGTATTCTTGCCGCACAAAGCTACCACCGAAGAGGTACTCCGATGGTTCTAATTGCCGCAGAATCTCCACTTTTGCTTTCTTAACAGCCACAGCTGTGCTCGAATGGTCAAACCTCTTTACAGTAAAAACGAATCGCAGAGTAATGCTCAAGTCCTCACCAAAGGAGGAAAAGACGTTAAGCTCCTCAACAAGGGAGTAGCGGCGTGAGTCGGGCGACTTAAACTTTGCCACTGTCTGATTGTCTTTAGAGGTTACGCCCCTGTTAATAAAATTAAACACCGTCGTCATCGTGTCGAAGATGTGCCGAACGTGGGCGTGCGGTTGTGTTGTGAGTAGGAGTTGTCCGATTCCTTGTGCATGAGCGGAGTCTCCATACAGAAGGTAGGGACTGGAATTTTTATCCGTAATAGCTGAATTGAGTGAGAGGTGTAGCACTCGCTCGTGCGTGACATGCGAGCTCGGCGCCAGCTCGAGTGAAGAGGCGAGTTCAAAGCGCTCGAGAATCTCGAATGCGTCTGAGTCTCTCGACTTGACCTTCTTAAGGTTTCCTGTGGCAAGTAATAGACTGAGTCCCTCGATTTTTGTGGGTGTTTGGGCGTGGTTTTTTATGGTCAAGGAACACGGGACTGAAGCGCCCTGCTCAAAGCTATCACCAATGACGTCGAGACGATATTCGAGGGGGCGTTGAATAAGAATGCCACGCATGACTCGTGTATACCTCAGAAGTGTGAGGGGTGAAAGAAGCCGTCACTAGGGTATGGCTTGAGGGTTTTGAGGGGAACGCTCCTGTGCGCGCCGAGCAGCGCGAATAATCTGCGAGGGGCTGCGTTGGTCGCCTCGAAAGCCAAGCGATTGCTCCTCAGGCGTTGCCTCGACCGAAGGGGTTGTTGGTGCAACGGCAGCAAGCTCGGGTTCGGTAAAGAAAAACCAGGCCGCCGCTACTAGCGCGCAAATAAGAACAAAGCCGAGCGAGGCTAGCAGTGTGAGCTGTATGATTGAGAGGCTGCGCGGCTTTGGAGGCCCTGCGAGGTTTTCGCTCTCTGTGGGTAACTCGCTATCCCCAGGCGTTACGTTCTCAGCCGTCATTTCCTGCCTTTGCTAAAGATCGGGTTGTGAGGTTGGTGTTGCTGTTGGCGTGCTAGTTGGCGTGATGGTTGGGATTGTCTGGGGTGCTGACTCCTGGAAATCGCTTGCGCCATTCGAGGTGTCATCGCCACGACTAGGCTGTGACTGCTGCGCGCCGGATGCCCCAGGAGCACGTGCTGCCTGTGGTTGGCCAGGGGAGCTTGCAGCAGCAGTGCCGTTTGTGGGTGCCCGACCGGGAGCACCTTGAGCTTGTTCCGACTCAGGCGTTGGCGAAAATGAGAAGCTAACGTTTCGCAGAAACCAGACCGAGGCCATAACCAGCCCGCCCATGAGGAGTAGGGCGGGGGCAAGTGTCATAATCAGACTGTGAGGGGAGGTTTCGGGCCCCTTCGACTCGCGTTGCCGTGCCCGGCTTTCAGTTCGAGTTGCATCGAGCTGTTGCTTGACCCAGTCGTCTGTTCCCTCGAACTCGGCTTTCTTCTGGTGAGACGCGAAGCACGTTGAGCACAACGCTTTGCCTGGGAGAGCTTCATTTTGACATCTGAGACACTGCATAGCAGGTGGTATAACGTACCGCTCTTAACCTAAAAAGGGGCAAAACTTTCGGATGGCAGCTCTAAGTTCGACAACGCTCAAATCGCCCATCCAGCGTCCATTACTTTACGAGAACTAGAAAACTAATAAGCATAAAAGGGTGCCTCTACGGGTTGTCTTGGGCGTCTGGATGGCAGCCCTTTGGGTCTATGGGCGCGCAGGCGCTATAGCAGCTGCAGACCTGGAGTCTGTAAACTTTGGCGGCCGTATCATTTCGTGCCATGGCTTCCCAGAGTTGATCGGTAAGGTCTTTTTGCTCAGTCTTGCTACGCTCCTTCTTGGCCTGCTCAAGTGAGGCTTGGAGCGTTCGTGCGAGGCTTGCGCGCTGCTCCCAATCCTCGAAGCTCTTGGCGGTCTCGGCGAGTCTATGAGCGCATCTCAGGTCGACGTCTTTGCGGGCCTCGGCAGCGAACCGCAGCGAGTCGAGCTCGTCTAGCGCAAGGTCTGCTGACCAGTTGTGGAGAACTTTATTAATGAGGCG
>OMII01000069.1 GCA_900299055.1 Pseudomonadota bacterium
ATTACCACCAGATCCGCATCAGTTGGCACATGATCCGCTTGATAGCCGACCTTTGTCTCCACCGCGGATTTGGCGAGAAGACTCTTCATCGGCTCATAAAACTCTTTATCGCTCCCCGAAACTTTAAAGCCGCGATCAGCAAGCGCTATCGAGACCTGCGCCATCGCCACACCACACACGCCGATCACATGAATACGGGCTCCTGCTCGTAGCGAGCTCAGCGCTATCGTTCTCTCGACAGCAAAAAAGTCCTTCGCCATACCTCGCTCCTAATTAAATAGTTCAGGATATAAAAGCTTAAAGCGAGGGATTTGGACTGTGAACATCCCTCCACTCTTACGGCGAAAAACATACGAACCCTTCATTGCCCCTACAGGGTCTTTGATCTTCGCGCTACTTGTATACTCAAACGTCTGTCCAGGCTCCAATACAGGCTGCACACCCACGACGCCGGGTCCAGTAACCTCGTCAACCTGCTCACCTGCCGACTCTATCAACCAGTGTCGCTCCAGCAACTGAATAGAGTCATCCGAGTTGTTTTCTATGTGAATCGTGTACGCGAAAACAAAGGTTCCAGTTTTGGGATCTGACTCCTCTGGTATAGGCGCGGGCTCAACTGAAACAGTGATTTTAGCGGTTGTTTCTGAAAAAGTGCTCATGGCAGCAATCTACACCAGGGGACTCGTCGGCGAAACGGCATTCGAGTCGACTTTTTACGCATCTCGTCACGTTTCTTATCTCGGCTAAATACGGTAGAGATCCCCTTGATGCTACGCACACTGGGCCCGCTGAAACGCTTTCGGGATGAGATAGATCTGGGACTCCTTGCGCCAGAGGTCAGACGCGCCTGGAAACAAGCCCGCGCATCTAACCACTGGAGCTCCCTGCGAAATCTCCTACAAGAGCCAAATTTCAAAAAGCTACGCGCTGATTCGATCCAGCTTAACAACGACGCTATCACACTCGCTTTTCCCAGCTCGGCTGACACCACACACCTACGCTCGATCTGCAAAGCACTCATCCCCTGGAGAATCGGACCCTATCAACTTGGGGGAGTTGCTATCGACGCGGAATGGCGCTCGCACATAAAGTGGGAGCGTATCGCACCGATTCTTGGGCCAGTTGAAAATCAACGGGTGGGTGATATCGGGGCGAGCAACGGCTATTTTCTTTTCAAGCTCTCGCAAAACAATCCAGAGGTCGCGCTCGGATTTGATCCGATTGACCGGTGTTGGCTCCAGTTCTCGGTGCTACAGCATCTGATACGAGATCCACGAGTAGGATTCGTGCCGACGGGCATCATGACGCTAGAAGCCTTCCCCGAGTTCTTCGACCTCTTGCTCTGTATGGGAGTCATATATCACCAGCGAGATCCATTCCTCGCCTGCAAGCGCTTGTTTCATTCTATACGACGCGGCGGGCGGGTAGTGCTTGAGAGTCTTACTATCCCCGAATCGGGCTCTAAACTACTGATTCTAAAAGAACGCTATGCAAAGATGCGAAACGCGTGGGCCATACCAACGGCAGAGGCGCTTGAGTCGCTCTTGTTACGTGCAGGGTTTGTTGCTACCGAGATACACCGCTTCGGCCCGATTACAACAACCGAGCAACGCAGAACGGAGTGGGCACCTTACGAAAGCCTGGCTGACTTCCTCGATCCGCTCGATCCCTCACGTACCATCGAGGGGTATCCCGCACCGCACAGCGCAGCAGTCGTGGCACACAAGCCCATGTAACATCGATGTAGCCAAGGTGGTAGCAACGCAGTCCCGCAATCTAGATCGTGTCGGCAGGAGCAAACTATATAAGCCACGCACGAATCCCAGCCAGCCCACGCATACCGCTCCTCCGAAACTCAGGTGTTGCGCGTACGATCGGATGTATATTTTCTACGGTGCGGTGCGTACGCCGCGGCCGCCATCATTATTGTCGCGATTTGTGTACACGAAAGCGGCATAGTACCGATTCGACGTTTGAAGGTTACCGTCAACCCAACTTCCACCGCGGTGCGCGGCCCCCGTGCCTCCGGTGCCGGGCCATGTAGCGACGTCAGGATTACCACTACCATCAAGAGCGCCATTGCCGTGATATTGCCCCTGAAAGCTCCGACCTGTTGAGTTACCGAGGGTTACTCCCCGCTCGCAATTATTGCCACTTAGCTCCATGGTGCCGTAGTACCCAGCCCCAGATGCAATGCGAGTCGTGACCCCATAAGCAAAGCTGCCAACTCTGTACGGACCGGTGCCATACGCTACATTCGCCCCACTCTGCGCGCGCTCGCTGGGAAGACCAGAATTGGAGAAGCTGGTTCCCGCCGTGCGACTCGCGGTCCCCCATGCGTACTCACCGGAAACAGCACGGTAGGGGCCGCGGGCTGCTTTCTCGAATTCCAACTCGCTCATGGGGCGTAATCCTGCCCAATCGAGGTATGCAGTAAGATCTGCCCACGCGATGTAGTTCATTGCCACCCCCTCGTACGTCGCACCACCACCCTGGTCCGGCAGGGTTGCATCTCCCGAACCAAGCCAACTCACATTATTCCGATAACTCAGGCTATCGCCCTTCGTTGATGTTATGTCCCGTGTGCTTTTTTGCGTTGCCGTCAGGGTATTAAAAAAAACCACCCACTCCCCCTGAGAGATCTCACCCTTCATCGTGTAGAATGCCTGAAAACCCTTCGGGTAGGCCGCGGGTATCGTAAATACAGAGCCAGCTGGATCCCCCTGGCCCGGATAGTAATATTCGGATGCCTTCTCCGCGAGTCCCGTGCCTGTACCAGCAGAATTCGTCACGCTTATTGCTGACTCGCTCCCGATCCACCACGGGTCATTATCGCTGCTTCCCTGCCTAAAGCTTGCTACGGACGTCGCATTATCCCCTGCAAAAAATCCGCCCTGCGGGATGTACACCATCTCTATCG
>OMII01000070.1 GCA_900299055.1 Pseudomonadota bacterium
GGGCGTATTGATAGCTTTCCGCACAGTTGCTGTGAGCTCGCAGCCACTCAAATATCAAAGCTTGGATTAGGATTGTCGTACGTTAATGGCATTTATTACGCCCACGGAAATAACGGCCACTCTCATGCGTGGAATATGTCATCAGAGTTGGGAGTGTATGTCGATGTGACGGCACGACAGTTTTCTCAATCGCTACCGGCTATTCTCATTTTTCCAATCGACTCCTCGTTCTCGGAGAGGCATTACTTACGAGATTGGCATATCACGTGGTGATTTCTCGCAATCGGGATTGTCGTTGGCTCTACCGAGTTTCTCCTGAATCAGGGACAATAGTTGGATGAAGAGACTCGTAGCCGTTTGTTGGCTCATTATGGGAGTAGCCGCAACGCTCTCCGCAGAACCCCGATGCACGCCGTCGCGCACGGATGTGGTAGTTCGAGAGGCATTGGCGTCGGCCGGGTTTTTCGCGAATCTCACCAATGCTGATCATTCCGTAAGGCATCTCATGGATGTGTTGTTGCGGGAGTCTGAGTCCGCTGCTCAGCGGCTCCAGGTAACAGAAGCGAATTGTTCGCATGGATGTTTAAACCCTGTTGTGGCGATAGTTTTCTCCTCGCAACCTCACATGACGCTGTCGTCATATGATGGCAGCGATCAGTGTGAGGCTCTTTTAGCTAAGACTCAGCGCGAGCCGCTGCAGTTTCTTGATCGAAGTTTCGATGAGCAGGAGGAAGTGGAGGATTGGTATAAAGATCTCACGCAGGGCGATGGTGAAGACGGAGAGAAGCTGTATGAATGGTGCCCGGGACGCTGCAGTCCGCACTATTCGTCCCTGATTTCCAAGCGCGGCGAGAAGTTTGTCATCTCCACATCGGTTGTGTGTGGCCACGCACGTGACAGGGACGATAATCAGTACGCCCTTCGCGCGGCGGTGCGTTGGATCTGCCCTAGCGAGACAAACGACCCGCTATAACCGCGGAGAAGTAGCCTGCGCAGAGGGCGGAATCGAGTCGGTCTATCCCAGGTTGCTCGATCGGTACTCGCACCTTTGTCTCCACATCTACCGAGAAGGCCCCATTTGGTATAGCCCGCGAGAGCTCAGCGATGATGTAGGAAGTTTGCTTTATCTCGGCTTCAGTTGAGCCGCCGAGACCACCAGCGAATCCAAAGTGAAATGTGTTGGGTAGTTGCTGATCGATGTTCCGCATCAGACGAAGCGCTGGCGCGAGATCGATAGTCGTGCCTGCGCCGGCTGATGGATCCATCAGGATCGTTGATACCGCTGGTGCCACTGCCTGCAGATAGTCTAGTAACTGGCTCTCGCCCAGTTCCTCGAGCTCCTTGCGAAGTTGAATTACGATTCGAACTCCAGTCTCATGATGAATCCTCACGATGTCGGTGGGCAGAAGTACTCCATTGAGTTGCACAGCAGGAGTAAGGTGGTGAGCGCCTAGATACCGCAGTAGCTCGATAACGGCGTCGCCATCGCGAGTGGTTCCAGGCCAGGTTTTGTGTAGTTCGACGTGAACCATGCCGATAATGTTGTGACGCTGGGCTGATTGAAGGAGTGCAACCAAGTCCTCACGGCTCGGGACGTGGCGATATGGTTTTGATGTGTGAGTCGGGGGTTGATTCTGGACTGTGCTGGGACTGGCGAGAGCGCCAAGCATGAGATTGTGCGCTTGACCCGGGCCGATGCCGGCTGCAGCAGCAGCTGAGACAAGTGTCTCTATTTCACGAGCTGTTTGCACACCCGTGACCCCAATATAGTGTGGAATGAAATCCTTCATGCTCGGTAGTATGCCGCCAATGGAGACACTGGTCCATCAAATTGCAGTCGTTGTGTGTTCCTCCCCAGTCCATTGCATCGGTACATCCAAGGCGGTACGATGCACGGGCCTTCATGGGCCGATAGTCTTTCGAGTAAAACGATGAGCAGTGTTGCAGAGGTGACCCTACATTTCGCACTCACGTGGTGGCGCGACATACCAAAGCATCTACGATATGTGGTCGCGCTAACCCTGGGAATAGCGTTAGGCTGCGCCAGCATTGCGCCCCTCATAGCAGAGGAACGTTGCTCCTTACCTTTGTCGCTCGAAGAGTTTAGGGCTTATGCCCTCTCCAAGAGTAGTTTGATTGCCGAGATAGACCGGGATTACGCTCTCGACGTAGCAAAAGCACTTGATACGGAATTGTGGACTAATCCAGAGCTCTCGGTAGAGCAGGTGTACACGCGCATGAAGTTAGGTGGAGACGACGATCCACAGGTGAACGCGTACCTCAGTCAGCCTCTCAAACTCTCAAACTTTGGTAAGCGTGATAGAGTAGCGGGTCTCATCCGACGTGCTGGAGATGTGAAAAAGAAAACAAAACTGCTCGAGTTCAGCCAGAAGCTCTTACTGCAGTACGTCGCACTATACTCTCTCCAGGAGACGGAAAAGATATTGAGCGCTGCTGAGGATATGTCAGCGGCGAGGGTCTCAGCCCTCAACAAAGGAGTCAAAGAGGGACTCATTACGCAGGGAGCACAGGCGCTCTTTAGTGGTGAGCGCTTCCGGCTTCAAGCGCAGCGTGAAGGGCTCAAGGCTTCACTGGCAGCTCTGCAGGCAGAGGTGTCGATGCAGACCGGCTCTCCCTGCATCGTGACTGCATCGTCGAGGCCGACTTTGGGAGCCGTGCCGGAATTGCTAGAACTTGCAAGGCGAGCCAAGGAGAGTGAGTTAAGTGAATCCTCTCGTGTGGAGCTTCTTGAAGTTCTGGCTTCTGAGCAGTCTGCGCTAGCCGACCTTGATGCGGTGCCGAGCCTAATTCCACGTGTCGTGTACCAACACACCAATGACGGCGGTGATTTTGTTGGCGCCGGGATCTCCATCCCGCTGCCGCTGTGGAATCGAAACCAAGCTGAGTCGACCCGTGCCGAAGGCGAGCGGCGTGCAGCGGTGGCGCGAAAGAACTTTTTGAATACTGGAGGACTCGACGCCTCGGTACGTAGCCTGAGACTCGCGGCGGAGAGTGCGCAGCGGCAGATGGAGATATATCGAGTAAAAGTGATTCCGTCGTTCGAGTTGGCGTTTAAGGCAGAGGAGCGAATCTACAAAGAGGGTAAGGGTAGCCTTCTCGATTTGTGGCAAACATTTAGGGCAGTCAATGAAGCTCGACTTAGCGAGTTGGCGCTGCAAGGTGAGGCTATCAAGCACCGAGTCGATCTGTCGGTACTGGTGGGAGAGGAGATATAAGATGAAGCGTTTTGTAGCTGGATATCGGCTTCTCGCAGCGCTTGTTCTTAGCGTCGGATGCGGCGACGCCACGCATTCACATGATAAGCATGAGCATACGCCTCAGGAGGAGCGTGGCGCTCACGGGGGAAGAGTGTTGGTAGATGGCGACCTCGTCGCCGAGCTCAAGGTATATGAAGAGGGGACTCCGCCGCGCTTTAGAGTGTATCTTTCTAAGAATGGATCTGCAGTTGCCGCGACTGCGTATGAGGTATCAGCACGGCTGCATCGGCTCGGTGGTGTGAAAGACGATATTTCATTTCGTCCAGCCGCAGATTTTCAGGAGAGCCTGCAAGAGATTCATGAACCGCATTCTTTTCACATAGAGCTGTCTATTTCCGAAAATGGGAGAAGCCATTCGTGGAGCTTCGACTCATACGAAGGTCGGACTACTATCCCCGCAGACGTGGCGCAACGCGCGGGCATTCGGAGTGAGACGGTAGCATCGCGCGTGATCAAGACGACTGTGCCTGTTCGGGGCAAAATTGTGCCGAGTGAACACCGGATAGCTCACATAATTCCCCGTTTTGCTGGCATGGTGCGCGAGGGGCGCAAGCACATCGGCGATACCGTCGAGAAAGGCGAGGTGCTTGCTATCGTCGAGAGCAATCAGAGCCTACAACCGTTTGAGGTTCGTTCGCAGATCGCCGGAACCGTGATTAATGGCCACTTAATTGTTGGTGAGTATGTTCCAGAGAATCAATGGGTGTATGTCGTCGCTGATTTATCGGAGGTGTGGGCAGACTTCTATCTGCCGCTCAGCGAGCGTGGCTCGGTCAAAGTGGGCCAGAGTGTAGAGGTGTCGACCGGCGTTGATTCTGGTTGGCTGGTAGGTAGTGTGAGTTACATAGCGCCGTATGCGGACGAGAAAACGCAGTCTCAATTAGTTCGAGTGGTAATACCCAATCCAGAGGGACGCTTTGTGCCAGGGATGTTCGTCTCAGGAAATTTAATTATTGCGAACGGGGCGGTAAAAACGGCAGTTCGAAAATCAGCTTTGCAAACCTTCCGTCAATGGAAGGTAGTATTTGGTCATGTCGGCGATATTTATGAAATTCGCCCGTTAGCCCTCGGACGCAGTGATGATGACTGGATAGAGGTCGTGTCAGGGATAGAGCCCGGCGACAGCTACGTGACTGAGAACTCATATACAGTGAAGGCAGACATTCTCAAGTCGGGCGCGTCACACGATCATTGAGAGGACGTAAATGTTTAACGCGATTATTGGCTTTTCGATTCGACACCGTTTTGCGGTTCTTATCGCCACATTCCTAGTCGCGATAGTAGGACTCCTCTCGTATCGTGATCTAGTTATAGACGCCGTGCCTGATATTACGAATGTTCAGGTTCAGATAAACACAGAGGTTGAGGGTTATTCCCCCTTTGAGGTTGAGCAGAGAGTAACGACACCCCTCGAGATCGCGTTGGCGGGGTTGCCGTCGCTGGAATATTCGCGCTCTATATCAAAATACGGACTCTCGCAGATAACCGTTGTTTTTAAGGATGGCACGGATATCTACTTTGCACGACAGCTCGTTGCGCAGCGGCTGCAGGAGGCTGCGACGAAGCTTCCCGACCTCATTCGCCCAGTGATGGGTCCGATCGCTACAGGTCTCGGTGAGATCTTTATGTTCACCCTTGAAAATGACCCGTCACGTCCGTCGCAACGTTCTCTTGAAGAGTTGCGAGAGTTGCAAGACTGGGTCGTACGCCCACAGCTTATGACGGTCGAGGGTGTAGTAGAGGTAAACGCTATCGGTGGAGCTGCGAAGCAGATCATCGTAGCCCCGAAGCTGGATCGGCTTCGTGCATACGCGATGACCCTTGATGATCTTACGGCTGCTATCTCGTCAAATAATACAAATATAGGAGCTGCGTTTATCGAATCGAGCGGTGAGCAACTACTGATGCGAGTGCCAGCCCATGCTGATGACTATCGAGATATGGCAGGTATTGTCGTCGGCGCTCACGAGGGAACTCCGGTTCGCGTGGGAGATGTCGCGGACATCGTGATTGGCTCTGAGCTTCGCGCCGGAGCCGCCACGCAGAATGGCCAAGAAGTGGTGCTCAGTACTGTCTTTATGCTGATAGGTGAGAATGGCCTTAAGGTCTCTCAACGTGTTGCGGAAAGAATCAAGGAGACCCAGCGCTCGCTACCGGAAGGTGTGTTGTTAAAGCCGGTGTATAATAGAGCAGACCTTGTTAACGCGACGGTTTCGACGGTAAAGCGAAACCTCTTCGAGGGGGCGCTGCTGGTCGTTGCTGTGCTGTTCGCATCGCTTCGTAATTTTAGAGCTGCTTTGCTCACCGCAGCAGTAATACCTCTCTCGATGCTTCTAACAATTACGGGGATGGTATCAGGAAAGCTCAGCGCTAACTTAATGAGTCTAGGAGCGCTTGACTTCGGCCTCATCGTGGATGGAGCGGTGATACTGATCGAGAACTGTATCAAGCGTCTCGGCGAGACCGGACAACGTCTTGGACGATCGCTCACAACCGAAGAGCGGCTTGCAACGATCCAAGAGGCCGCGTTTGAGGTTAGACAGGCGACTATGTTTGGTGAGCTTATCATCATGGTTGTATACGTGCCGATTCTCACACTCGGTGGTATCGAGGGTAAGATGTTCCGCCCGATGGCGATGACAGTGCTCCTAGCGCTTGCGGCGGCATTTGTACTTTCTCTGACCTTCGTACCGGCCGCGATAGCGGTGTGTGTGCGATCAGGATCACATCACGGCTCTGGACACTGGCTGAGTGCATGTACTGCCCGATATCGTTCGTTGTTGAGGCAGCTCATGAAAGCTCCGCGGCAGGCTCTGGGAGGTGCGACAGCGATCCTGCTGCTGAGTGTAGTGCTGTTTGTCTCCCTCGGATCGGAGTTTATGCCGTCTCTTGATGAAGGAGATGTCGCGCTTCATGCATTGCGGGCTCCTGGTACGTCGCTTTCTCAATCGGTGAAGATGCAATTTCAGCTTGAGGATGCGATTAAAGAAGTTCCGGAAGTTGATCGCGTATTCGCCAAAATCGGCACTGCAGAGATAGCGACCGATCCGATGCCACCGAGCATCGCCGACGGCTACGTTATCATGAAGCCGCGCAGTCAGTGGCCTGATCCGTCAAAGTCAAAAGCTGCAGTGGTGCGTGACCTTGAACTAAAGACGGAGGGAGTTCCGGGAAGTAAATATGAATTTACGCAGCCAATAGAGATGCGCTTCAACGAGCTTATCGCTGGGGTTCGGACAGATGTCGCGTATACGATTTTCGGGGATGATCCGGTTCAATTGCGACAGAGCGCGGAAAGAGTGGCGGCTATTATGGAATCGATCCCGGGTGCGGCGGATGTCAGAGTAGAGCAGGTTTCTGGCCTTCCGCAGCTCGAGATTTCTCCTCGGCGTGATCTCGTCGGACGTATGGGTTTACAGATAGCCGATATTCAGAATGCTGTGAGTATTGCTTTCGCTGGACGAGAGGTGAGTAAGTTCTACCAGGGCGCACGCAGTCTCCCCGTAGTAGTGCGTTTGGCGGAGGGTGATAGGAATAATGTAGAGACGCTGAGACGATTGCCGATACCGCTACCGACGGCATCAATGCCTGCGCATAGTCCATTCCAGGGAAAGGGTGACGGGTTAAACACAGAGGAAAAAGATAGGGTCTATACGGAGCTGGGCGTTGTGGCTTCAATCGTGGAACAAGAGGGGCCCAACCAAATAAGTCATGACAATGGAAGGCGCAGAATCGTGGTGACGGCCAATGTACGCGGCAGAGATGTTGGTTCCTTCGTGCAGGCTGCACAAGCAGCACTTGCCTCAACCGTAACGCTTCCATCCGGATATTGGTCTAAGTGGGGTGGGCAATACGAAAACTTAATCGCTGCCGAAAAACGTCTGGGCGTCGTCGTTCCGGTCGTACTGCTGAGTGTATTTGGACTTATCGTAGTGAGTTTTCGCTCGCTTCGTTATTCGCTTCTTGTGTTTAGTGGTATTCCATTTGCGCTCTCAGGTGGTGTGCTCGCTCTGTGGAGTCTCGGTATACCGTTTTCGATCTCGGCTGCGGTGGGCTTCATCGCACTCTCAGGCGTCTCAGTGTTAAATGGTTTAGTCTTGGTCACATTTGTCAGACAGCTTCTGGCGAGTGGCATGGAGCCAGTGGAGGCGATAGTGGAAGGAACCGTGGCGCGAGTGCGGCCGGTGTTGATGACTGCTCTTGTGGCTTCATTAGGATTTGTTCCGATGGCTATCTCGACAGGTACGGGTTCTGAAGTTCAAAGGCCGTTGGCCACAGTAGTTATTGGCGGAATTATCTCAGCGACGGCGTTGACTCTTTTTATTTTGCCGGTATTGCTTTCAGTTTTCACCCCTACCCGGCAGCGGGCCAGATAAGCGCATTCCAATGAAAGGCACTCTTCTTCTCTTGGCAGCTGCGGTCCTATGGAGCATGGGTGGCCTTCTTATTAAGCTCGTAGATGTATCGCCTATGGGTGTCTCCTCGGCGCGAAGCCTGATAGCTGCGTGTACACTGATGCTGCTTACGCAAAAGATTCCCCGAGCCCCGGGAAGTGCCACGATTCTTGGTGGGCTACTTTATGCGGGTACCGTAACGAGTTTTGTCATCGCCACTCGTTATACAACAGCGGCAAACGCGATAGTGCTGCAGTATGCGGCTCCGATATACGTAGCGCTGCTCAGTGGGGCAGTGTTGCGCGAGCGGGTGATGCCTCGTGACTGGACGGCAGTGGTGTTGATCCTGATCGGACTGTGTATTTTCTTCGCTGATGGCCTCACGGTAGGAAATAATTTTGGTAACTGCATGGGGCTGCTATCTGGGCTCTGCTTTGCTTCGATGGTGGTGTCGTTGAAGGCGATGAAGGGTCACCAGCCAGTCGATGCGGTGATTATCGGGAATCTCATAGCAGCGCTTGTAGGAGCTCCCTGGGTGCTTGATGGGCAATGGGACGCGAGTTCGTTGCTGGGAGTGCTACTGCTCGGTTCGACGCAACTGGGTCTTTCGTATTTTCTCTATACGCGCGCGATTTCAATGGTAACGGCGCTTCAGGCAGTGCTGATCCCCGTAGTGGAGCCACTCCTTAATCCGCTGTGGGTGTACCTTTGGATGGGGGAGCGTCCTTCAGGCATTGCTACAACGGGAGCTATCATAGTGCTCGCAACGGTAGTATGGCGAGCAATCTCTCAGCGAGCGCTGTCGCTCGCGGCTGCGTAGCTTTATGAGAGTTTACCCTTGCCTCATTCTCTCAGAGCATCCGTAGCCTCAGGGGGAAATAAGTGAGGAGTGTTAGAAAAAAGTAGCCCAGCCCCTCCATTTCTCTCAGAGACCGCGCGTTAAAAACCCCTCCATTTCTCCCTCCATTTCTCTCAGAGACCGCGCGTTAAAAACCAGTGCTTGGGATGATTTTAAATCATATCCGTCACACCGCAATTCCAGTTAGTTGCAAGCTTTTAAAGCATGGCATCTACAGCTCTACGTGGAGATTTTATGTTTTTAAATCAAATAACCTGACA
>OMII01000071.1 GCA_900299055.1 Pseudomonadota bacterium
GTGACACTCGGCGCGAGAGAAACGATGCGCTCGCAGGAATGTTCCGCAGCAACTCTGTCTGAAAACATACAAAACAGAGAAAGAAGTAACAAAACGCGACAATACTCGTGCATAGAACCACACTACCAATAAAGATCGCTGCAGCACCACGGATTCGTCAGTCTGCACGGAAGCGCTCTTAAGACACCCCGTATCATATCAGGCAAATAATCCGGAGACCCTTTGCTGCTACGTTCCGAAATGCCAGAGTTCAGAGTGTATGTTGAGCGCTGAATAGCGACGCTCACTCCTATAACGACATCTTAATTCCACCGTACGCTGCCGCTCCCAACGTGCCATAGCCAAGCACCTCTTGGTACTCTTTGTCGAAGAGGTTATCGACTCGCGTGAAGATCTCAAAGCGCTGAGAGATTTGATAGGATGCCGCTACATCGACGACTCCATACCCACCCAGTGATACACGCTCTGGTGGATAGCTGGCAAAATCGTTATCAAATCGTGAGCTGTACAGTCGCCACTGAATCTGCGAACGGAACCGACTCGTAGGTTGATACACGACTGTGAGTGAGTTCTTATTTTTTGGTCGGCGCAAGAGCGCCTCACTCGTGGTCTCGTTCACAGTGTCTGTGTACGTATATGCGAGACGAGTAGAAAGTGACTCACTGAGTCTCGTAGTTAAACCTATCTCAGCACCTCGCGTCTTTGCCTTGTCGATATTTTCAAGCACGAAGGTTGAAGGACTAAACGTAACCAGGTCGTCGTAATTCATCTCAAAGTAGGTCAACGACGTACTTACTCGACCTTTGATAAGATCCTGATCTACCCCTACATCCCAGCCAACATTCCGCTCAGGCTGCAAGTCGCGGTTGCCGAAGCTCGAGTAGAGCTGCACCAAGGAAGGAGCCTTAAATCCGGTACCCACTGAACCGCGCAACTTTGTTCCCGTGGAGTCCACGAGGCACGCAGGCGCCACCTTGTACGTCGTTTTGCCGCCAAAAATAGAGTGATTATCATGACGAACTCCGGCGTCTACGTAGAAGCTCTTGTCGAGCGCCGTCTTCGTCTCATAAAACCCACTATTTGTGCGCGCTTCCTGTCCGTAAAAATCATCCTGGTACGGTCCATAGGCGCCGTCGGAGAAATAATAAGAATCAGCCCGCTCACCCTGCGTCTCTGCTCCAAGCACGGAGGAAAACATCTCGCTTGGCTTCCAGGTCGCACGCGATCCAACTGTCACGATGTCACCGCCAAATGACGAATCGAGGATGTCAGACGATATCGCATCAGGAGAGTTTACGTCTTTCAGACTGTGGCGCGTGTATGACACATACGCCGCGGGAGTGAGCGTCTTGTCAAGAAGTCCAACACTCACATCACCACGAGTGAAGAACTCATTATTACGAAAACGGCGATTGAGATCATCTCCACCAACTCCGCCCATATTATCAAGCGATGTATTCGAGTGTGTGTAGCGCGTTGTGACACTCCCCTCCACATTGTCTGTGGGTGTAAAACGCATACGATTGCTTAGCGAGGTATTCTCGTATCCATCATGCTCACTGTTGCCGTCTGAGGCACTGGCGGCTGAGATGCCACCGATATCCTGTCTGGTGATACCGGTAGACACATCGAATCGCTTGCTTCCATACGAGAGGTTTCCAACCTGGGTAAACGAGTTGTACGAGCCTGCCTCCGAGGTGACCGTTGAGTGAACTCCTTCTTGAGCCTTCTTTGAAACAAGATTGATAACACCACCCATCGCGTCTGATCCGTATATGGTGCTCTGGGGGCCGCGTATTACCTCGATCCGCTCGATGTTCTCAAGGGTCAAGTTCGCCATGTTGTACGCGCGATTGGTTGTAGCGGGGTTGTTGAGCTCTATGCCATCGAGCAGCACAAGCGTACCCTCGCTGTTACCACCTCGCAGAAATATCGAAGCATTGCCACCAAATCCGCCACTCTGCACGATATCTAGGCCTGGCACTTGCTGCAGAGCTCCGAGGGCGTTGCGATATTGGCCGTCCTCGATCTCTTGCTCACCAACAACAGAAACCGAGCTCCCTGTCGTCTCCGTATCGCTGGGGAGCTGACTTCCTGTAACAATGATCGTTCCAAGTTCGCTTGACCCGCTTGTGGGCTGCTCGCCGTACGCAAGCTCGCATAGCAAGCTACACGCCATACCGATAGTTACCGCTGCGAAGTTCATTTTAGGTGGAGAAATAGCGTGTCGTGATGTCACGAGAGGCTCCAATCATTTGTCACTCACTAGACTTCGCGCAATCACATCCGAACAGGTAGCAGCAGTGTAGCCACACGTTTCGCGTGGGCATCACATCGGCCCGAGGATACCTGATACAAAGCGATTACAACCGGATATCCCCAATCCACGAGGGAGGTCCGTTGATAGGTGCTGTAAGGAGTATTCCTCACAGCACTACCGACACGAGAAGGTCTTCTGGCTCCTGGGGTGTTTGTTGTCTCCTCCTTCCCATCCCTTAAGACAGTGGAGTGATTGAGACTCTCCCAGATACAGCGGCGGGACCGCGACGGAATTACACCGTTCTTCCCTGGCGCTCGTGTCTAGGTTTCGGAGTAGCAGCTTTGGGAGCTGGCTGTCAACACCAAGCTCAAGTGGCAAGTGCCTGACGTTTTTGCTAGGGTAACCCCCGGATTAGCATCTGGAGACGCTATGAAAGCCGCACACCCTCGCATCACCCTTCTAGGAAACAACTCAGGTAGAAATCTCGGTGACATGGCTATCATGTCGAGCATCCTTGAGAGCCTCTCCAGGCGCCTTCCAAATGCTGAGTTCTACGTTCCGTCAATTAAGCCCGAGTGGACAGAGAAGCACTACGGTGGGCGATACAACGTCAAGGCTATCGACGTCATGCCGTGGACGGGAAGCATTCGATTGCTCGGTCTTCCAACGTTGTGGTGCCTCGCCAAAAGTGACTGCGCGCTTATCTGCGACGGAATTATCTTTGGCAAAAAGCTCTTCAACCCAGCCTTTAATTACCTCATCACCCTCGTATTCCTCGTGCCGCTCGCGAAGCTCCTTGGCTGTAAGATGGTGTGCTACAGCACCGGTATCGGGCCATTTCCAAGCTGGATCAGCAAGCTCCTCGCCAAGTGGACAATCAACGGCTGCGATCTCGTCATGATGCGTGAGCGTGATAGCGAGGCACTGTGTAAAGAGATCGGTGTAACACAACCGATTGAGCTCACGGGAGACGCCGCGTTCATTAACCCAGTATCATCTGAGGACACCGCAGTTGAGATCACCCGCTCTATCGGCCTTGATCCCGGCAAGCCGATGCTTGCCATCAACGCGACAAGCTACCTCGATACTTGGCTCACACCAGAGCAGCGCCTTAAAGATCCGCACTCGTTCCTCAAAGTCGTCGCAGAGGGAATCAAGAAAGCTCAAGAGAGCGTCAAAGAACGTTTTCAGCCCCTTGTTGTATGCACACACCCGATGGACGAAGCGACCTGCCAAGAGCTGGCAAAACTTGTCGACGGCGCCATTTTGACGAACACGACGTATCTCAGCCATGACATCCAAGCCGTCATCCGACGATGTGGATTACTGGTCGGAATGCGCTTTCACTCGATCGTGCTCGCATCCTCCGTTGAGACTCCCGTAGTTGGTTTGATCTACGCCCCAAAGGTGCGTGGATATCTCCGACTTCTCAAATGCGAAGACTACGGCCTTGAGTTAGCTCAGGTGACACCGGAAACTCTCTCCGAAACTCTCGTTAAAGCATGGGACAATCGAGCGGCTCTACAAGAGCAGCAGCGTCCAACGATCCGAGATCTTAAGGCTGGAGCCGAGCACGCAGCAGACCTACTCGTACACCGTTATTACGGCGAGCAAGGTGCAACCGTTTCAGCTAACCCTCTTGCGCGAGCGGTGTAGTCTGCCCAGCGAGATTTCATGCTACCGTTTCGTGCTGCGCGATTCTCCAGAGGACGAGAA
>OMII01000072.1 GCA_900299055.1 Pseudomonadota bacterium
ATTGATGGCGTGAGCCGTCTCACACTTAAAACGCTCCATGAAACTCTCTACCATGGTGGGATCCTCAACGAGAACGATGAGGTGAATGTGATTTCCCATAACCACAGAGGCTATAACTTTAACTGGATAGAGATTTTGAGCGACCGCGAGAGCGCTCCAAAGAATGAGATCCATCAGTGGGGAGCAGACAAAAGGAAGCCCCTGTTGGACACGAGAGGTAAGCATCACCACAGTATGCGGCAGTAAAATTCGGGGAGGGCGAGACATATCAGACTACTTCAAGCTTACGGCACAACACTCTGTGTTATCGTAGCTTGTGGTAATTAGTTGCTTGAAAAGTAACCCCGTACTAGGAGGAAGCTAGGAGGAAGAGGAAGCGATCGTCCAGGCGGCAGTGCTCCCTTTCGGGGGAAATAAGCTAAATATTGATGATAGTTACCGACCACAGTAGCAACAATGGGCAGGGCCCGTCGGGATCATTTCAATCCCATGTCTGAGGTCCCAGATCTTACTGATCCGGAAAGGATGCGACCAAAAAAGAATCCTTAGAGGAGCTCAAAGAAACAGCGCACACACGCTACCAACTTCCACCGCCAGCCCCAGAGTGCTACCTTGATGCTCGTTTAGGGGTTTGAAGGAGATACATCTTTATATGAAAGTTTCAATCAAAAGAGCTCTTTCGTCCGTGGTAGGCATTCTACTTCTCGCTCCCGCGTCGACAGTAGATGCTCAGCAGGCCTTGAAGGTTGTTATCTGTAAAAACAATTCTTCGGGTGGGATACTTCTGCGAAACAAAAAGTGCAAATCTGGGGAAACAAAACTCTCGAATATCTCGGCACTCACTGGAACTAAGGGAACGGATGGCGCTGATGGTTCGCTACGAATCTACGGGGATGGCTCGGCGGGGGAACTGTACGTAACGACCGGTATCTCCTTGAGCGATCCCAACCAGCAATTTACCAACTGCACTATCACTGCGACCGGTTCCTTACAGGTCGAAAGTGGAGCGACTATTCGTTGTTCGGGAACCTTCACAAACTTGGGCACACTGCGTGTAACTCAGGAGGCGTACGGTTCGGCAACGGAGGCGAATTCCGGAGCTATGACAGTACCTGCCCGAAATGCCCCAGCTGCCGCTCATGTCGCGAGGCCAGCTGGCGAGGGTGAATTCGGTTCCTCTTCGCTAACCCTCGCGGGCGGATATGCTGGCCTGGCGTATGACCAGTCGGCCCGCAGAGCGATTCTTAAACCTGGCGTTACAGGAGGTGGCCCTGGAGGGGGAGGCTCACGCACAAGCGAGGCGCAACCGGGGGGTGGTTCCGTTACGATCCTAGCTGCAGGAGCAATTTCGAATGAGGGGACGATCACAGCGCCTGGGGCGTCTCCATCAAGTGGTAATGGTACCGGTGGAAGCGCTGGCGGAATTATCATCATAGCCTCGAAGACATCGATCTCGAACACCGGGACGATCTCCGCGACCGGAGGGAATGGGAGCAATTCCGGATATGATGTCGGAGCTGGAGGAGGAGGCGCCGGAGGGATCGTGCACCTTCTCGCTCCCAGTGTTAGTCAGGGAACGATAACGGTTACCGGTGGCACAAAAGGGACAAGTACAACTGCCGTGACATCACCGTATCGCACCGCCGGAGGAGGAGGCGGAGCATGCGGCGGACACGGTGGAAATGGCGCATACGTTGGAAACTCTCCAACAAACACACAATTCGGAGCTGAGAATGGCGAATCTGGATCTACGTTCGTCACACTCGCAGACCCTACCTCCTTGTTTTAGCAATACCGTGCCGAGCATCCCCTTCTGGCCCATGAGGGCATGGGCTAGAACGGGCATAACAGCTTTCTCTGAGTCTGGGATACTTCAATAATTCGGAACCAGAGGAACCGAAAAAGAAAACCTTGTTGAACGTGAGAGGTAAGCACCACCACAGTATGTGGCAGTAGTATTCGGGGAGGGCGAAACATATCGACCTACGTTGCGCTCATTACACAACTCTCTGTGTTATTGGAGTTTCTGGTAATTAGGTGTTTAAAGTAACCCCGGACCAGACATAAGACCAGACATAAAGCCCCTTAATCGAGATACGGCGCGGCTGCCACTAGTCTCTCGAGCAGAGAATAATGCTCACTAATATCTTTCTTGAGACGAGCACACGCTGGCTTGTCGATGAGGTGTCCACACTCTACACCTTGCGAGTCGTGACAAGTGGTAAGCGCATCCCCTACTTCGATCCACAGTTCCTCAGCTCGAGCACGAAGCTCTTGTAGACCCGCCATCACACGAACGAACGGCTCCTCATTAACGTGCCCCTCTGTGCCTTCAAGTCTTCGGTCTAAGATAAGGCGCGATATCTCTCGTGAAAGCGCGTTGAAACCCCGTGACTCCTCGCGTATCTCGGAAAGGACCTCAGGCAAGACGCTGTTAAGCTCAGACATTGAAAGGGAGAGAATACGATCTTTGAGTTCCCCTACCCGCTCAAGTGTTCCCCGCAGTGTATACGGATATGCTTCTACAATGAGGTGCTCGAACTCATGTCTACCAACGTCAGCGGGAGCCTTCGCCAAAGCCTCAGCCACACTCGCCGCGCTCGCGCAGATTCGGGCGATGAACTCACGATCGAGCGAGGAGCCCTCCGCAACGCTGTCGGCGTGTAATGGCTTCGCCCCAGAGTTTGCTCGAACCGTTGGATCCCACGAAACGGCTACATCGGATAAAAAGTCTGTGCGCTCTGCCATGCCACCCTCTCTCTTTTACGCAACCCTCACCTATCCATCGGCGTAAGAGTCGCCGAACTTGAGCGAGGACGTCTCAGGGGAAACACTAGGAATCCAAACTACTGAATCCTCAATGGTTTTTTATTAGTGGCGTCCTTGAGCCCCTTTTGCGAGGAGGCTGTCTTACTTTGCCCACGTGGAGGCGAGGAGCTCTCCAATCCGAATATACACACGCTCCAGCAACGCAACATTCTCACAGGTTACAAACTCGTCCGGGCCGTGCATATTGCCGTGCGGCACTCCAAATTCAACGGTTGGGATACCTCGCTGCGCCGCGAAACGGGCGTCACTTGTACCTCCATCACAGAGTAGTGACGGCTCCCGGCCTGTTACTTCACGCACGGCTCTTCGGGCACTATCCACGAGCGCCCGTTGGTGCACATTAGCCTCATCCGAGCTGTCACTCACATAGGGATCGGTGCGCTTCACAATCGATAGCTCGAACGGGATGGAGGTAGCGACAAGCCGTCGAGATATTTCGGCCTCAATATCTGCCGTAGTTCGCTGCGGGGCAAAGCGGGCATCAAACGTCAACGTTACACTACCTGGAATCACGTTGATCGCTCCGCTTTCAGTCGTGATAGCTGTCACGGCTAGAGTCGTCTCTACTCCATGCCGACTGTCGTGCCATGGCTTAGCGAGCGCATCGAGGATAAAAGGCATCGAGTTCAGAATATTTTTTGTTCTCTCCGCGTAGGCCGCATGACCCGCTACTCCCAGCAACTTTATTCTCCCCTGCAACACTCCCCGACGACCTATTTTAATACAGTCTCCGAGCTCTTGCTTCGAAGTAGGCTCTCCGCCTATACAGAAATCTAATTTGTATGGGAGCGAATCGAGCAACGCAGGCATTCCCTCCGACCGCGTCTCTTCGTCTCCAGGTAGAAGAACTGTTATGTGGAGACCCTGTTTCGCGAGTGCAACTGCAGCCGTAATCATGGCGGCATCACCACTCTTCATATCACTGGCGCCACGACCGTATATGGTCCCATTCTCCACATCAGCCCGGAAGGGTGAGTGAGTCCACCCCTCGCCTGCAGGAACCGTGTCGTAGTGACCCAGAAAACCAAGCTTGAGTAGCGAGGTCTCGGGGCCAATCGTTGCGACTACGTGAGACAATCCTTCCACATCGACCGTTTTAGTAGAAAATCCGAGTTGTCGGAGCGTCTCTACGAGCCATTTCACAAACTGAACTCCGCAGGTGCCAGTTACCGTGTTGTGCGCTATCAGCGCTCGCGTGAGCTCTACCGGATCATTGATTGGCATAGCCTACAAGCTCCTCGGTCAGATCGTTATATATAGCTGTGCATTACGTGGCAGCTGCGTCAAACTCGATTCCGACGCATCTTTCTCAAGAAGAACTATACAATCTATGCCCAGCTCGGCTGTTTTAGCGTAGACACCTCCCACTGCAACTCGATGTTTGGGGATCACTGGTATCTCAAAGTACGACTCACCGACTGCCATATACCGTGGGGCAACTTCAGTATTAGTTCTTAGATCGAATATCTTTTTCCCCGACGCCATCACTACGCCGCTCGCTACGACCGCGCCCTCCTCAACAATACCGCACACCTCACAATTAGCGCCGATACGCACATTATCCTCAATGATTGATGGCAAGCGCCCCGCTGGTTCGAGGATTCCCTCTATTCCTGATCCTGCGCCCAACTTCACTCCCTTTCCGATCTGCGCTCCAGTTGCGACACGCGCACCACCGTCTATCATCACGCCCGAGCCTTCGATATAGGCTCCAATGTTAACGATGCCTCCCGGCATAATCGTCGTGCCAGAACCAATATACGCACCACGTCTCGCAAAACATCCTGGGATGAACCGCACTCCTGCTCGCTCGAATTCTTCTATCCCCCATCCCTCGGTCTTCAGCGGCACTTTATCGTAAAAACTCTCCCCCATTTTCGTCATCGGGAAGGCAGAAAAACCCGCGTTCATGCAGGCTACTGCGTAGCCTTGAGTAACCCAAACACTCTCGCCAGTAAGCGTTATACCTTGAGAAGTTACCTTGTACTGAGCCACCTTTTCAGCACATCTGACTAATCCTTTATCCAGCAAATCTACTGCGTCACGTTTTTCGTGCAGTGTCGCCCTCCCATCTGCCAACTTTAAGAAGAGATCTGTGGGCGTGGCGACAGACTCTACTCGCAGAACCTGATCTGAACGTAGCCCAAGCAACAGATCAATCGTTGGATGGATTCCTGGACTAGTTCGAGCTTCCTCTACAAGTGGCTGAAACACCTCCAAACACGCCGCTATGTTTGATGCTCGCAGTTCCCCGTGATCTAAAAAATTTGACACCACACGCAAGGCAGCGGCTTGGCCAGGAATGTTTGCGAGAGTTCCTATCAGCTCACCATCGAGACTTAACTTCAAGAGGCCAACCTCTGGAGACGGCTTTGTCATGCCTTCAAGATTGAGAGCGAATTGGCTATGTGCCCCTTGTGACTGCATCGAACTACTCATAACTTCCAACAAAATCAGTTACTATACGCAAAACATCTCTTGTCTTGTCCACCGTATCAATCAGTGCCAGACGAATAAAGCCTCTACCCGGGTTAATTCCATCATGTGACACTGAAAAATAGCTGCCCGGGTAGGTCAAAACCCCCGTTTCTTTGGCGAGTTCAAGCGCGAAGCACTCATCATCTCCCTGCAGCTCAGACACATCGAGCCAGCAATAGAAGGTACTATCGGGCATAGATTGTTCCTGACCGATGGCTACATAAAGCTCTCGCGCAAGGTCTCGCTTTTGTCGGTACATTTCCCGATTTCGGTCGACATCGTTGTAGTTTGTCCACGCAAAAGCCGATGCCCGCTGAACGTGTAGCGGAAGCACCTTTCGCTCACTTAGCCTCATTTTGAGATAGTTACTGACGAGTCGCGCATCTCCAATCATCGCACCCGAACGCAGGCCCGCTAAACTACTTCGCTTTGAGAGTGTGTCGAAAGCTACCACATTCAAGAACCTGCTATCGCCGTCCAAGGCAGCACAAATTTCGAGGACGCTCTTCGGCTTCTCATTGAAATAAATCTCACTGTAACACTCATCCGAAGCCAGGACGAAGTTATGCTGGCGAGCCAGTGAGATAAGCATCCGAAGGCTTTCCTCGGAATAGGAGACTCCGCACGGGTTGTTCGGGCTATTGATAAAGCACAAGCTCGTTCGCTCAAGTACTTCACGAGGGACATCTGAGAGATCTGGCTGGAAGTCTCTCTCTTTCGTCAGATTGAAATAATAGGGCTTTCCGCCGGCAAGTTCAGTTGCCGAGCTGTAGACTTGATACGACGGATTTGGGATGAGCACATATGGCTTATCTGGATCGAGACTCGCAAAGACAAATGAGAATAGCAGCTCACCACTCCCACACCCCGCAATAACCTGCTCCTCGGAAATAGGAGTAGGCAGAACCTTAGAATAGTGGGCTGCGTTGATAATAGCTTCTGTAAGAAACTGCTCTTGCTTCGTCTTAGGATACTTACCAAGCGACTGCGCGGCAAACTCGTGGAGAATCCGCTCGATGTGCGGATCCGGTTGATGCTGCGGCTCCCCAATCGTCAGGTCGGCTACTATTGGCCTGCCAAGCGTCGCAAAAAGCTGCGTCTTTCTGGCCGCAGAGTACGTCCGCATGGCAGCGATTCGAGGGTTGATCATAGCGAGAGAGTATTTCAATCAATACACGTTAGCAACGTCCGAGAGCGTAGCTCTCAGCCTCAATTACATAGGAATTATACGAGGTAACGTAGCTTATGGATTATGAGCTGCGTCTGCAGCCCTATAACGGTTCGCTCCTTCCTCAGATCGGCCGGTTTTATATTGCTTTTCCTGAGGCATTAACACTCATCGCCAGCCACGTATCGATGCGCTTAACGGAAATTGGGTATTGAGTTCCAAGCTCCTGGGCGAAAAATGACACTTTAAGCTCCTCAAGCATCCATCGAAGCTCTATTCTGCGCTGCGGCGGCAATTTCAGCAGGCACTCTTCGTAGGCCCTAATCTGTCGTGTACACTGCTCATATCGGCTCGGGTTTGTATCCATGCGCTCACAACGAAGCGCCATCGTTCGAAGATATCTCGGAATTTGCCGTAGATTCTCCAGTGAGGTCACGACGAGAACCTCAAAAGGCACAAGCGCCTCAAGATCAGATCGCATACCCTGATACACTCGCTGCCGCTGCAGCAGCGACTTTCTCAACTCCAGGATCGACTTAAGGGTCTCTAAAATCCTCGCTATCAGATTCGGCATACGGTCGCGCGCGCTCTGCACCAGTGCTCCGAATTCACTCTGAGTAAGGGGATACATGACATCATGATCGAGGAGATGATTGAGCGCGCACTGCAGGACATCTTTTTTTACCTCATCGATGGGGCGCCATAGTGTCAGCTGTGGACGAAGTCGTTCGAGATCTTTCGCTTGCTTTCTCAGCTCAGCGATATCCTTGGCGAGCACACGTTCCGCCAGAGCTCGCTGGCCTTGATAAGCGCTTTCGAGCGCCTCCTCTCGTGAATCAACGAGACGGATGGCGATTCGATCGCCCTCACACCGAAGCGTCGGGTAAAGGACTATAGGCACGTCATTCAACATGCCTACTTTGACAGCCTCCGGTAGATCCCCGCATTCCCAAGTAGAAATATTCTCTTTTTCCCACTCTGTACGGATTACGTTCCACACGTCCTTGCCTCGATCTGCGTTGTCGACTGCTGAGGAACTTTTGACCAATCCTGTTGGGTTGATCGGACTCTGACAATGAAGCTGCGCCCCCTGCTCACGTACTTTAATGTGCGGTCGCAAGTGGTCTGGCAGTGTAGAACTCGCAATTACCCCGACGGGTAGCTGAAGCGCAAAATCATGGTGAAGTATCTCACGCACTGCGCGAATGAGAGGAAGCTTTTTCATCGTAGTGTGGTGTGCGATTCGTTCCGCCGCTGCCGCAAGGGGGCCAAGCTGCTTCCGCAAATCTCTCGGCAATTCATGGAGCAAATGAAGTACCTGCCGCTCTCGCAGCCCCGGTATTAAACCGTCAAGAAGTTCCGGCGTTACGCTGTTGGCAACAGCCTGAGGAATCTCAAGAGTCACGCCATCACTCTCCGAGCCCGGTGCATATGTGTACCACACCCGAATTTGCTGGCCTGCAACTGCGATACTATCAGGAAATTGCTCGTCGAGATTCTTGACGGGTACGTCCGAAACAAGATCTTCAAAGGACACCGTAAGAACAGGCAGACCTTGTGCCGCACGGTCCGCACTATACTTAATAAACTCTTGTTCAGAAGAGACTAACGGAAGCCGCTCCCTGTAAAACCGAGCGAACCGCTCTTCTAGCTCCTCTCGATTGAGCCGTCCCTGCGACGCGAGCACCATCGCTGCCTTGTTTGCAATCGCCCTATTATTACTAACATTCGGCAGTTCATTGCCTTCCGCTGGGCTAAGCAGCACATTTTCGATAAAAATATCTCGTGCCTCTTCCGGATTGTAGCGTCCATAAAAAACTCGGCGAGATGAGAGTAGCATCCCATAAAGAGTAACTCTCTCATCCGCTATCACCGCTCGGCGCTCAGAACACCACCGAGGCTCGATATAATTACGTTTCGTCAGGTGGCGTGACAGCTCCTCAATCCAGGACGCGACAATATAAGCGTTGTTACGCGCAAATAGTTTTGAGGTTTCGACAAGCTCCGACGAGACTATCCACTGCTCTTTGCGTGATGGGCGCCGCTTACGCTCCTTGAATGTGTGCTCATCTGCGGCCCGAACTCGTTCTGCTAATGCCGAGCCTGGCCACATCTGAATTTCCCGACTTGCTGTACCACGATAACTATTCGGAGCTCTGCGATATGCCACCTGTCCGATAAAGCCGCTCAGAATTGAGCGATGAATAGCACGATACCGTCCATCAAAACGCTTTATTGTGCCCGGCTCTGGGAGCGAGGAGAGATCCACTTTCATTTCTCTGCCTAGCTCAGTGATAAGATCTCCCCACTCTCTCATTCTGATAAATGAAAGAAAGTTAGTCTTACAAAATTTCCGAAGAGCTGACTTGCTACGAGCTGGCCCGATTTCACGACTGCACTGGCTCCAGATGGAAAGAAGCGTGAGAAAATCGGAATCAGGGTGAACAAACACCCGATGTGCACGGTCCGCTTTTTCGCGAATCTCGGGCGAGCGTTCGCGAGGATCCTGAATACTAAGAGCAGCGGCAATCACAACTATCTCGGGTAGGCAGCCCTCCCGCCGAGCTTGAAGCAACATACGACCGATAGTCGGATCAACGGGGATTCTCGCAAGCTCGATCCCGATCTGTGAAACAATGCTCTGCTCGTCGAGCGCACCCAATTCATGCAACAATGCGAATCCCGCTTGTATCGCACGATGGTCTGGAGGATTAAGGAAGGGAAACGAGTCAATCTCACCTAGGTTGTAGGCCTTCATTCGGAGAATGACCTCGGCCAGATTTGCGCGTAAAAGCTCGGGTTCCGAAAAAAGCGGGCGGGCGTCAAAGTCATCCTGACCATAGAGGCGCACACATACACCTGCCTCAACTCGTCCAGCGCGCCCCGCTCGTTGGTTTGCGTTACTCTGAGCAATTCGCTCTACTGGGAGACGCTTGACGCGCTGCCGTGCCTGATAGCGACTGATTCGGGCGAAACCAGAGTCAACAACAAACCTAATTCCGGGGATTGTAAGAGAAGTCTCTGCGATGTTGGTCGCTACAATTACTTTGCGCTTCTCTGAGGGCGCGAATACCCGTTCCTGTTCAGCTGCTGAGAGGCTGCCCATCAAAAGAAGTATGTCTATATCTCGACCATGCTTCTCCTGCAGCAGCTCACACGTCTCGCGAATATCTCGCTCTGTCGGCATAAAAACGAGAATATCTCCATCTCGAGATTCTTCGATGAGCTCACCTACTGCCTCAGATGCAGCTTGGACATAAGACAGTTCGTCTTCATCATCAAACGATGACAGTGAGCGGTAGCGGATATCGACCGGAAACAATCTACCCGAGACCTGAAAGACAGGGGCATTGTTGAATGCCCGAGAGAAAAGCTCTGTATCGATCGTTGCGCTTGTAATAATGAGCTTCAGATCAGAGCGCCTAGCGAGCAGTCCCTTTAGGTAGCCCAAGAGAAAATCGATATTAAGAGATCGCTCGTGGGCCTCATCGAGAATGATGGCTTCATATGCCCGAAGATCTGGGTCGCTGCGAATCTCAGCAAGAAGGATTCCATCCGTCATCACTTTAATACGACTTTGTGGCTTTGTGTGATCGGTGAATCGAATTTTACACCCCACCTCATGCCCCCACGTGACGCCTAACTCTTGGGCCAAGCGTCGAGAAACTGAGAGAGCGGCGATCCTACGCGGCTGCGTGCAGCCTATCTTCCCACGAATACCCAGCCCCGCTTCGAGACACATTTTGGGAATCTGGGTAGTCTTACCGGAGCCTGTCTCGCCGGCGATGATAATCACCTGATTGGCGAGTAGAGCTGCTACTATCTCGTCTCTCTTACCCACGATGGGAAGTGCAGACGGATAGGAGATTGTAAAATTATGCGGAGTTACGGCAGGCACCCCGCTGTCTTGTGTTGTCACGCTATAGCATATCCCCGGCGAGGGGAGTTCTCACACGTACATTAGTCGGTCCGGAGCACCATATCGTAGCATAGCGGCGTTTTGACACAAACTCCGTGGCTCGATGCCCTAACCCCTTGGACCTTACGTAGGAGCATGGCTAGTTATGGAATTACCAAGTCTTGCGACCATCAATAGTTAGGGGTATGTGACTTGAAGAGCCCCCCAAACGGCGCGATGCTGGCGTCTCGACAGTATTGGACCTGATACCCAGGCAGTTTTGAGTTTAGGACTGATTAATGACCACCTCTACATCACGCATCAACGAACAGTTCTCTTTTCTGATCGAAGTAGAGAAACTTAAAAATGTGCTTCGAAGAGTCTCTGTTATATCCGGGAACCGCAAAGAGAACTCGGCTGAGCACTCGTGGCACGTTATCCTCCTCGCTCTTACATTAGCCGAGCACGCAAACGAGCCTATAGACCTCCTCAAAGTAGTCACGATGCTAGCTATTCACGATATTGTTGAGATCGATGTCGGGGACACGTTTCACTACCATAAGAACGCCGACTCTAGCGCCGCCGAAGACGAGGCAGCTCGGAGAATTTTTGGCCTCTTACCCGATGACCAGCGCGAACGATATATAGCTCTGTGGCGCGAGTTTGAGGGGCGCCAGACTCGCGAGGCTCGTTTTGCAGCCGCTGTCGATCGCATTTGGCCAATCTTCCAGAACATCTCCCACAATGGAGGAACATGGAAGGAGTTCGGTATCACCGTCCAAGCGGCGAAAGACAAAAACTCTTACGTTAACCAAGGTTCGCACGCCATATGGAACTATGTGGTACAGCTCATGGATGAAGCGGACCAAAATGGGCTTTTTGCGCGGCATTCCGAAACAGCGCCTGGCAATACCCCATCCATGTAGCTTAGGGCTACACGAACAGAGCAAGCGCAACGAGAGCTATTCTAAGGTCGGCTGCACCAGAGCGGTCTTATCCCGCTATAGCTTCTTTGTGGTACACTTTGACTGGCTGCTGCAAGCCATTGACCACTTCCGGGGTAATTACCACCTCTTTGATTCCCGAATTGCTTGGCACATCGTACATTACCTCGAGCATACAGGATTCAATTATCGACCGGAGTCCTCGCGCGCCAGTTTTCTTCTCGAGGGCCTTCATCGCAATAGCGTCGAGCGCATCCGATGTAAACGTCAGCTCCACACCTTCCATGCCAAGGAGCGTCTGATACTGCTTAATCAGCGCATTCTTTGGCTTTGACAGGATCTCAACCAACGCCGCCTTATCGAGCGGATCAAGGCACGAGACAACTGGCAGACGTCCAATAAACTCAGGTATCATTCCAAACTTCAGGAGGTCTTCGGTCTCTAACTGACCCAGCAAGTTGTCCTTCTTCTCATTCATCGGCACGATATTCTGAGTCGAGCCGAAGCCGAGACTCTTCTTGCCGACGCGCTGCCCGATTATACGCTCTACACCATCGAAGGCTCCGCCCACGATGAAGAGAATATTTGACGTATCAACCTGAATGAAATCCTGCTGCGGATGCTTGCGCCCACCCTTCGGCGGTACATTCGCCTTGGTCCCTTCGATGATTTTTAAAAGTGCCTGCTGCACTCCTTCACCTGAAACATCTCGGGTGACAGACGGAGTATCACTTTTGCGAGCGATCTTATCGATCTCATCGATGTATACGATTCCACGCTGTGTCTTCTCGATATCGTAGTCAGCCGCTTGTAGCAAATTGACGATGATATTTTCGACATCCTCTCCAACGTACCCTGCTTCGGTCAGACTGGTCGCGTCAGCGATCGTGAACGGCACATCAAGCACTCGTGCAAGTGTTTGTGCGAGCAAAGTTTTGCCTGAACCTGTTGGACCAATCAAAAGAATGTTCGACTTCTGGAGCTCTACGGTGCTCTTCGTAGTCTTGTTACTTTGAATGCGCTTATAGTGATTGTGTACGGCCACAGAGAGGACCTTCTTGGCGTGGTCCTGACCGATAATGTAATCATCGAGCGCTACCTTGATATCTTTCGGAGTAGGAACAGCGACGCGTGCTGTTTGGGTGCCGGTGTCCTCAAGCTCCTCGGTGAGGATGTCATTACAAAGGTCGACACACTCATCACAAATGTAGACCGATGGCCCAGCCACAAGCTTACGAACCTCATCCTGGGTCTTACCACAGAACGAGCAAATCAAATTACCGCCGCTTTTACCGTTATCCTTTGCCATGGCCGTATCCCTTCAAAAACTTTAAGGAAAAACCTCTTACTCCATAAGATGCGCGAACCCCCGATTTGGATTGCGTCTATGTAGGTAGAGGAGGCACGGAACGTTAAGCGAACACTCTCCTTACAGTAAGGGTCGGACGATCCTGGGATTACTTTAGAAACCGTGCTTCTTCAGTGACACGTCCAGCACTCATTTCTAACGGATGCGCCTGCACGGCTACAACTATCTGAAACTATGGATGTAATAACCTAGACACTGCCCTCAGGAAGGCCCGTCTGACTCTTGCAGCCTGCGATATTTCGGGTGGTACGATCTGGGGTAATGGTATGTAATGAGGCCTGCGTGACGGACGCTCATCGTGCTACGACGCCCAACACCACGGGGTGGTCATAGGTGGGCGGCATGAATCCCAAGTATCATCGGGAGCATCTTCGTTACAGCCGGAGGAACTATGGGAAAATTCAAAGTTAATGATCGCGTTCGCAGACTGCCATACACCATCACTATACCTAAAGATGGGTCCGCGTCCTTAGACAGCGTTGACGGCGAGGTCGAAACGACAACGTTTTCAACACGTGGCTGTATCGGCACCGTAAAGGCGCTCCGCGAGGAGACTACATTGGCGCAACAAGAGTCACGCGCTCGGTCTCTCATGGTGCAGGTACTATGGGATACGGGAACCCTCTCGTACCACGGACCTGAAGCCCTTGAACTCTCTCGCTAGAGCTCACCACCGCACCAATCAGCTGCACCCTGGAATCTGCTCTGCACAGAGCAAGGTGCCCTTATTTTTTGGTCGTGAACTTAGGCTCTCTGCCCTCTATCAGCCGCTGAATGTTTTCACGGTGACGATATAGTAACAGCACCGCAATACACGCCTCCGATGCGGCGACGTAGTCGGGCAAGTTCGCTACTATCGCGTACGCAGGAACTGCGAGCGCAGCGCACATAGAAGCCAGTGAAACAATTCGCTTCGTAGTAAAGACAGAGAGAAAAACAACAAGAGCTACGATAGCGGATTTCGCCGAGAGCACAGCTATGACACCCAAAGCCGTAGCCACCCCCTTTCCTCCTTTAAGGTATGGCGGCACTGAAAAGCAGTGACCTGCGACAACTGCTATTCCGGACAAACAGATGAAATCCGGTTTGTGGGAGAGGCCGCTCGCTAATGCCATGCCGAATGCGCCTTTGAATACGTCGACGAGCAGCGTCAGTAGCCCTGCTCTTTTACCAACCACCCGAGAGACATTTGTCGCTCCAACATTACCGCTTCCCACAGCGGTAATATCTACCCCATGTAATTTAGCTACCAGATACCCGGTCGGGAACGTACCAAGAAGATAAAACGGCACCAGAGCGAGCACGGTGCTCATCACGACGATGACACTCATCATCCACGCACCTTTTTGATCGCCTCGGCTCTATCCGTAGCACCAAAGATATACGATCCCGCTACAAGCGCAGAGGCTCCCGCTCCACGACATAAGTCAGCTGTCTCGGCGTTAATACCTCCATCCACCTCGATGATTGGCCGATTAGCTTCAAGTGACGTGACTTTTTTCGCTAGCTGCCGAATTTTTCCTAAGGAACTCGGAATGAAGGGCTGCCCTCCCCATCCTGGATTTACGGTCATTACCAAAACCAGATCGCCCACTTCAAGCAAGTCAAAAATCGCCTCTACCGGGGTACCAGGATTTATCGCTACGCCGTTCTTCATGCCCATTGAGGTGATCGCCGTAAGCGAGCGGTAGAGATGGGGACACGTTTCTTGGTGAATAATAAGGCGATCGGCGCCAGCCCGTTTGAAGGTATCAAAATGGCGCTCAGGCTCCGTAATCATGAGGTGAACATCGAGGAAGAGTGACGTTGACGCGCGTAACGACGTAACCACATTCGCCCCGAAGGTTATCGGCGGCACGAACGAACCATCCATCACGTCGATATGCAGCCAATCCGCGCCGGCCTTCTCAACACTAACTACCTCCTGCTGGAGGCTTCGAATATCAGCCGCCAGAATCGATGGAGCTACTACTACTTTTGGGGATAAGCCTGTCATATGGCTGAGACTTTACCGCATCTGGCGACATCCGCCACCCCCTGCTCTGCGATGGCCCGGAACCTGCAGTATATGGCGTGAGGGCTAATGGATGGCCCTCACAGTCGGCCCATCTGGATGAGGGTCGGAATATAACTCAAGGAGAGTTACAACCATGGAAGCGGTTCAAAACACTACTCAAACGACAGCAGTCCAGGGGGTTTCCACCCCAGCTCCTCAATCTACCCCCTCGAAGGGAGGAGGCGAATTCGACCAAACCCTGCGGGCGCTTATTGCCCCAGAACAGGGAAGTAAAGTCAGCGAGGAGGAATTATTTTCCGCCCTAGTCCAAGAGCGCATTAAAAAGACCAAAGGCGAGGGCGCCCTGAGTGAATTCTCAACTCTTTTTACCAATGCCAAAAACCGCCTTCGAAAAGCTGACGGTTACGTTCCCGTCGAGGAGGCCACAAAGCAGGCATTGATTGAGTTCAGAGACTCTCAAAAGCTCTCGAAAGAAGAGACCGACAAAATATACTCAGAGAGCTTTGCGGCGGCACAGCTCGATGACAACAAAGAGGCTCTCTTTGATGGCCGAGGAGGCGCTAACGACCCCACCATCGCTGTCTCAACCATGGAGCAAGCCCTTCTGCTAAGCCGGACGAAAATTGAGGGATTTGATAGCGGATCAAGTAAAGCGGACATCCGCTCGGTGGAAGAGGCAGCTACCGGCAAAGCCTTTGCCACTCCCGGCACAGCCGCGGCCACAGGTGGTGACGCCGGCTTCCTGTTTAAGCCAGTCTCAGAGAGTGACGGCAAGCTGGTGGTTCTACTCCCATCGCGACTCACCGGCTTGGTGAGTGGCTTAAGTATTGTTGGTCCGGATGGGCAAGTGCTCGAGTCTGGGCGCTACCGGGGTGTTGGCAATGAAGGCAGAGAGCACTTCAGATTCAACAAGCCAGGTGGGCAATATGCTAACGGTTCAACCATCCAAGCGAAGCTAGTTACAGGCGAGATAGTCCGCTACTTGATCAGCAACACATCGCAGCGAACAGAAAATCTCAACCCAGTAACAGGCGATACAACTCGCTCAGGATCGACCTCTACAAGTGGCAGTACCAATTCGTCTGAGA
>OMII01000073.1 GCA_900299055.1 Pseudomonadota bacterium
ACACAAGGAGTATCGTCGGCAGCGTCAGATGTGTATAAGAGACAGCAGCGGTTGTGTTCGACCAGAAACTAGAGTTGCCAGCGCCAACAAATAGCTTTGCGCCAGGGGCTTCCGGAATCTGCGCATCAAGGGCCTCCAGGCAGCCAGCGGATGTAGTATCTGTGGCGTTGAATGTAATGGGAGAACTACCAGGCTTCTCGCTTATATAAAATGGCACGGTAAAGTCGCTCATTTGAGTAGTGTTATTAGGAGGGTAATCAAAATCAAGAGGAGGCGACCGTTTTAGTTGTGTAGAATCGACCTGCCGCAAATAAACCGCGTATCTTTGCTTGCTTCCGAAAAGATACCTGCCAAGCGTCCAGTTCCTGTCCAGCACACGCGAGGCAAAATAAAGTGAGTGGTTGTAGTTAAATTGATCGAAATCAGTGGGAAGAGTAGGAGGATTGGTGTTTGGTGGGGGTGGCTTTGGTAAGCCGCAGGTTTTAAAGCTTGAGTCCACTCGATCGATAAGATTTTGAACTTGGCTCAAGGCGATTGAGTTGCCGGCCCTGTTAACAAGATAGCTTGGTCCGTTCCAAAGATAATTATCCTCAGCAGTAGAAAGGGTCTTAAAGACTCGCGAGTACGGTAGTTGGTCGTAGGGGGCTCCTCCGTTAGTGGGCGCGCCAGCGCACGCACTGAGCGGAAGCTCCATATTGCACCAAACTGTGCTATTACTTCCCTTGACCATGAACTCACCTTTTTCGTTGATTCGAAATTGGTTGATATCTTCAGTGTTAAAAGTCGTATCTGCCGTACTGCTTTTAATTTGCGGGTGAGAGAAAAAGGGATTCTTAGTAGAACTTCCGTCTTTAGGAAGGCGCCGCCCCCACTTAACAGTCCAGCCGTACCAGTCGTTGGTCGTGCTCACTGTGTTTAGGGCTGTGGGAGGTGTGCAATCGGTGGTGCTTGTTGCTGGGTCACAAAATGCGAGTCGGTACACATTGGGAGCCCCATCGGTAAAGAGCACTACAAATGTGCGAGTGGCGGGGCTCGACCCTGTATTTGTAGGAATCATGCCCATGGAGTTAATCAGTGCATCGCATGGGTTTGTTTGTCCGCCCATGACGTAATTTGCGATATTGTTCTTGATAGCTAGAAGTCCCGCTGTGCCTGCAGTATTGAAGGTCCCTCGATTTATTGTGCCTGCCTTGACGCCAGTGCCGTATGGGATAACTCCGATCTCGTCCTTGAAGGGATTAAAGTAGTCAATAAACGCCGCCGCTGCCGACTTGAGTGCGGCTTGCTTGGTTTGCATCGAGCCGGAGGTGTCCAGCAGCATGATGATGTTCGCTTTGACGGTGGCGCTATTTGATAATGAATCGCTCGTCTCAACCCAGCACCGTCTATCTTTATCGAGGTCCGTGCCGCTTGGCTGGTTGCATAGACTTGAGATCCGGATATTGAGCAGGCTGGCAAGCTGACTTAGAAGGAGAGTCTTGACTCCGTAGCGTATCTTGAGCTGAAACTTATCATCGCGCAGGTTGTAAATGGGAATTGTTTGTTTATTAACGTCTACCCACGTTGGATACCACGAGGTACCACCATTCGTTGCTGGAAGGCCATACTCAACCAGAGTGTTAGTGCTGGTGTTGGTAATTGAGTCGGGAAAGAGCGTGCGTATCTGAGAGAGCAGAGTGTTTTCTATCTCACTGATGAGGGTCGGGTATTTCTCCCCGCGGGGAGCCGTCTCCGAAATTGCCGTTGCGCATGTGTATCCCAACTTACTTGCTGTTGTGTCTTGGCCCGTGCAAGCAAGCGGCGCCCACCCATAAAGCGCTCGAGCGTTAACGGCCGTCGCGGCAGCCGACCGGTTTAGTAAGTTTAGTTTATCTCGTGTAAGAAACAGGTTTCCAAGGTCTACCCCAAGTATTACCAGCCCCAGAAGTGCTGGGAGTGAGAGGGTAAAGAGGACGAGAGCTATGCCGCGTTCAACCGCATATTCTCGATTACACAGTGGCTTCATACGTGACCGATCGTGAGGCTATTGAGGGAATAAAGCTGGTTATGGGAGTTACTTCAAATCGAATTTTGGCGTACGTGAGGCGGTTTCTAAAGGGAGTTAATACGGGCGGGGATCCTGTAAGAGAGCCAACCGTGACTATCGACTTCGTAGAGCAATCGGTGGGCAGGATCTCTGTTATGTTGCAGCGATGGACCTCGATTCTGATCTCAACGGTCATTGAGCCCGTTATTGGTCTAGCACCGTTATTCCACGCGTCTGAGAAGGTGCTTTGCACGGTGGTGAGGCACTTCGTAATCTCTGCCTCGGTATTTACCTTGTCAACTGAAACGACATCCTGTGTTGTGGTGCCTTGCCGAGTCACTGTGAAGAGAGTTTTATCGACACACTGGTTGTAGGCCATCGTCGCGATCTCTCGAGCAAGCGTTACCCCGATCTCTTGGGCTTGAAGCTCCTGGTAGAAGCGTAAGGCAGAGCCTGCTATTAGCAGCATCACTGGCGCGACCATGAGGAACTCGGTCAGCACGGTCCCGCGCTCTCGGCTGGTAGTTTGCTTGCGCTGCGCACGCATACCATTCCCTATCATTCGTTCTCGCCTCGGTGTAGGACTGCGACCGCCCTGGCGCGCAGCTGAATGGTCGGAGATCTTACTCCGCCCAGGCCGTTTGGGAGGAGCGGTTCGTTGGTTATGATGTCTAGGGAGACGGTCTCGCCTGGTTTTGCTGAGGCGCTAGGCCATGTGGTAGTTGCTTGTCCTTTGTATTTCAATAAGAGGTTACTGGGGTCGCATCTCTTCCCTGGCATAGGATTTCCAGTGTCGACGCTGACGCCAAACTTGAGGCCAGAAAGCCCCGACTTAGCCGAGCGAGTTTCCAAGGTCGACCCAAAAAAGTCTTCCCATTTCTTACCTCCTCGGGCGGCGCTATCGAGTGTAAAGGTCATTCTGGTTGTCTCAGACACATCATATTGAAGACGTATGCCCTGATAACAGATGAGGAGCATACGCAGAGAGCCCAGCAGCACAGCCATAAACAGTGGCAAGACGAGTGCTGCTTGCACCATGGTTGTGCCAGATTCGCTTGAACGAGAATGAGTGTTTCTAGTGGCCATTAGGTATACAAGCGCTTTACGTCACGTTGCGTATCGGCTTACACGTGGAGAAACTTTACACCCTTGGTGACATTTCAACTAGCCAGAGAGACCGATAAAAGAGCACATCCTATTGATATGACAGCGTTTTGGAGAGGGGTGTGAAAAAGTATCGACTGCCTCTTGGCAGCTCACGTAGTATCTCTCCAGCTATGCATAATCCCCTTGGGAAGAACGTTCCCCACAGCGATGTATTTGATCCCACACTGCTTTTCCCTATAGAGCGGGTGCAGTCGCGAGTTCGGCTTGGAATCAGAGAGCCATTGCCCTTTGAGGGGCTAGACCGTTGGACCTGTTATGAGCTGGCCTGGCTCGATAGCGATGGCTACCCGATGCTTGGGATCGCCTCAATTGAATACCCAGCCTCTTCGCGACTACTGGTAGAGTCAAAAAGCTTGAAGCTCTTTCTTGGAAGCATGAACTTTACTCGGTTCGCCTCAACGCAGGAGGTGGCTCAGGTTATTCGAGAGGCGCTGCAATCCACGCTCGAGGAGCCTGGGGTGGTCGTTTCAATTCTGCCTGTATCTGCCTGGGGAGAAGCGCGAATAGTAACGCCGCCGGGGGAATGTATCGATGCCGTTCGACCGACAGCGCACCACGCGGTACGACTCAAGAGTGGCGATAATGAAGTTGAGGAGACATTGCACTCCAATCTCCTGCGCTCTTTGTGTCCGGTGACCGGACAGCCTGATTGGGGCAGTGTGGTGATTCGCTATCGAGGAAAAGCACTCGATAGAGCCTCTCTTTTTAGCTATTTGGTTGTTCATCGAAGTTATCAAGGGTTTCACGAGGAGTGTTGTGAGCGTCTTTTTTCAGACCTCATGGTTGCCTGCGCTCCTTCGATGTTGTGGGTCGGTTGTTTTTATACGAGACGAGGAGGGATTGATATCAATCCAGAGCGCTGGCTTCCGGGAACCACCCGACCAGTGTGCCTCGGTCGACTAGCGCGGCAGTGAAGTTGGATCGCCTTGCAGACTGTTCGCTACGTGCATCGTGTGTATGTCCGACGCTGTTCATGAAGGAGTGATGGGTCATGGAGCCAGCCTTTATAGTTCGTCCTGATGCCGCGCGAGCGGAGACCGTGAGGCTCTGGGGAGAGGCCTTTGTTCAAGCGGTCGAGCAGAATGAGCCCTCTTTAGAGCACCGATTAAACCAGCTTGAAGGTTTGCCGCGCTCTGAGTCTGCGGAACTAGGTGAGAGTATCGCGCGCTTGTGCCGCGTTAGTAGTGAGGGAACTTCATTCGAGACTGCCCGACGGATGCAACTGTATGGAGCTCGGGCGGTGGCGCGGTTTGGCCTCTCGTTTTCGGATGCTTTATTAAATGGGGATATCGCGCCAAGTTTGCTGCGGGCAGTGACTGAGCCTGGAGACGCGAACCAGTTTTCAAAGGGTGTGGTGCAGCTTGCTGCTATTCAGGCTCTTGCACAGGTAGCACCCCGAATTTCCGAAGGGTTGAGTGAGCAGATCTGCCAGACAATCCTATCGTATGCGCTCACACGAAAAGATATTAATGGGTGTGCAGAGGTGCTAGCCTTATCGAAGTTTGAGAGTCTGTATCGTCACGATCCTTTCGGTGTCAAGCACCAGGAGTGTTCTGACGGCTTTCGATTGAGCCTTCGAGTGATCGAAAGGATGTTTTCGATTACGATTCAGGGATTAGCTGAGGCGAGTACCGAACAGGAGTGTGTTCGAGCTATTGAGGCTCTCCTGCTAGCTCGTTTGGCGGGCGCAGCTTGGCTGACATTATTGCCGGGTATCGCTGCGCACAGTGACCCAGAAATTCAGGCTTTGATGGGCACGGTGATCGATCACGCAGGCTGGCTTGTGAACCGTCCCTACGGTTTCCCCGGGTTCTTTTACGGTGAGCAAAGTGTTCGCGACTTCGAGTCAGTGCGTAGCTCGCTAAGCCTCTCGCTCGGTATCGCAAGTCTCGCTGACCATCGATATGAGCGGATGATCTCAGATCTATCGCTGAATCCAGCATGGCTAGAGAAGGTTCCTGAGACGGTAGGTACCACACTGTTACGGTCGGTGATTACCGTAGGAGCTGCGTCGGTTCGCGAGCGGTATCACTCCTGGATTCCGCTCTACTTGGATTCAGTTGGGCGTGCGGGGCTACGCGCCGAGGGACAAGATACTGTTGAGGTGTGTGCGCTCGCCTGGCATCTTGGATCGGTTGAGCCGATCGTGTTAGCGGAGACCCTCGAGTGCCTTTGTAACCCGTCAGCGCAGTTCTACCTTACCAAGGCAATCTGTCATCCAACGCCGTGGAGCTAAGCGAGTCTAGGCTCGGCCTGACCGCACCCTATCCGCGTAGGCCACCGCAGCATACTCAAACGTCGCTGCGATGTAGGCTTGTATAAAGTCAGCACTGGCTAAGGTAAACGTATGAGAGTCGTGTTTCCAGGGCGTGCGCTCTACCGCGAGTTTTACCGTGGTCATCTCTGGCTGCAGTGCAGGGAGGCGCGTGCCGGTGATAACGGATTCTCCATGCGCTTGCTGGTTGTTATTTTCGGCCCTTTGGAGAGCTCTGACCAGTGAATCTGAGAAATACCCCTTAAGAACTTTCATATCGATCGCCAAGACGTGGCCCAGATCGTTGAAGGTGGTCCTTATGGAGCCATCCATACTTTGGTTTACGAAGCTATGTGCTGGCTTTGCTAAAAGGTCTTGTAACATCTCGGTGCAGCTATCTCGTGTAACCGCAACGAGTGCGATGAGCACGACCGCTGGCTTGCTGTCATGTTGTTTGGCTAATGACATCCAAGTCTCGACCACTGCTGGTGTCGAGCTTCTGAAGTCGGGTGCATCAACGATCGCCTGTACTGTCATCCGCAGCAACGAGGGATAATCCCCAACTTTTGGCCTCATCTCCAGAACTTGATCGAGGGCATCGCACGAATCGCTGCTATTCTTCGTCATATTCGCGAGAAGCCTTCCCAACGCTCTGCTGAGCTGTCGCACGGTCGATATACGCATCGACTCTCCGCCTGTGCTACTGGTCACAGAATCGTGTAGCCAGGCGGGATGGCGGTTTTCGCGGGAAAGGGCTGCGTCGCCCCTGCGTGGATTAATATCTGGCAGGATGTTTCTCGTCATAGTGGATCAGTAGATGTATGTAGCCATAGCGCTCAATTATCATACCGGCAGGTCCGTGTTCGGTCACTCTGCAGATCTTTTAGTATTTGGAAATACTGGCATCGAGACCTCGTCTATATGCAGGTATGGGGCACGTTGCGGGATCTGTGCGTTAAGCAAAGCGGGGGTGGGCGGGGAGAGCGAGGTTACGCAGAGCAGCTTCGCAAGCCCTGCCAGTGGTTAGTCTCAACAGAGCCTTACGCGAGATAGCTCGCTGTAGCCATGCGAGGGCTCGAGGCTGATGGATTATCCGATCGTCACTCTCGGTATCGACCTGCGCGGTTTACCGCCACTCTGATCGCCCGCACCCGGGGCGTTACGAGGCTTCCGTCCACGACCACGGCGGGAAGTTCGAGGTGTCGGTTTTGACGCTGTGCGGCCTGAAAGAGCTGCTCCGCTGCAGCCTCATTCTTGATGTCTTTCTCAATAAACGTGAGCCCTGCTTCTGTTAGTTCGCTGCGGAGCATTGAGCATTTTGAGCAATCAGGGCTTGAAAGCAGGATTGGGCGTTTTGGATCCCACTCCATATTGATGTTTTTGAAGAACTCGCGGGCCTCGGCGGGAGATGTAAAGATTGGCGTGGTATTGGTCGCCGGCAAGGTCGACATCATGCCAATTCCAGCGATGATAGCCACCAGCGGCACCAGGGTGGCCGCGGCCTCGCCTATCGATGCTAAGGCTTGGGAAAACGTATAGTTCTCAGTAGGTTCCTGGACCTCTTTGGACATACTCCACCTCATGTATGGCCTGGAATTAGACAGTGGACGACCACCCCGATCGCCCTCCCAGGCACCTAAAGGAGTCGGCGTATCGTGCCAGGAACTTAAGGAAAGTGGGCTAGAATGCTGCTTTGGAGGGGGTAGCTGACGAGGCAACGGGTCGTTTTGTGGGCATATGGCTTGCTCCCCCGTTACGTCAGATGGAGGCCGCAAAGTGCTGACAACGCCTTGCCGCACGCTCGACTACGCCGTTGTTCGAGGTCTGTGCTTACGCTGCAACCGAAGTTGCGCACTCCTTGCCTTCTCGGTAGTGCATACCCAGCCGTTGCATGAGTTTGTTGTCGTGGTCGTCTCCGGGGTTTTGAGTTGTGAGAAGCTTTTCGCCGGCAAATATCGAGTTGGCTCCGGCGATGAAGCATAGTGCCTGCATCTCATCAGACATCTCCATGCGTCCCGCTGAGAGCCGTACCATCGACTGAGGCATCATGATACGCGCGGTGGCAACCATACGAACGAACTCAAATGGATCCACACGATCCTCCTTGGCCAAAGGAGTTCCCTCTACTTTGACGAGCATATTAATTGGCACGCTCTCAGGTTGAGTCTCTTGGTTAGCGAGCTGCACCAAGAGCCCTAGTCTGTCTTTCACGCCTTCACCCATTCCCACGATACCACCGCAGCACACGGTCATGCCCGCATCACGTACATTTTGCAGTGTTCGAAGGCGGTCTTCGTACGTCCGGGTTGAGATGATCTCTCCATAGTACTCGGGCGAGGTGTCTAAATTATGGTTATACGCGTAGCATCCAGCATCCTTGAGGCGCTGCGCTTGAGATTCATTCAACATCCCAAGGGTGCAGCATACCTCTAATCCAACCGACCGAACCTCGCGAACCAGGTCGAGAATAGCTTCGAAGTCTTTGCCATCTTTAACCTCTCGCCACGCGGCTCCCATGCAAAAGCGGGTCGAGCCAGACTCTTTTGCCTGCTCTGCTTTCAGGCGAACGACCTCTTTGGGTAGTACACCGTGGCGTTCAAGGCCGGTGTTGTAATGGGCCGATTGAGGGCAGTAGGCACAATCTTCCGGGCATCCACCGGTCTTTACTGAAAGTAGGGTAGAGCGCTGCACTTCGTTTGGATTAAAGTGAGTTCGGTGAACGGTTTGAGCTTGATTGATCAGATCGGGAAACGGCTGTGAGTATAGAGCAAAGGCGTCCTCGGCGGTCCAGTCGCGTCTGATATCGGCGCTGTCGCTGGCGCGGTGTGAGCAGCAGTGAGAATCGGTGTGCATGAGCTCCTCCAAAACGGTATAGAAAGGGTTCATACCTCATTTCTGACGGGGGGTACAGGGAGGCGATATGGCAAAGATAGAGTGGCTTCTTTTTGACTTGGGCGGGGTCTTGGTTGATGTCAATCAAGACCGCATTTTCGAGGGGTTAGCGGGATATCTTCCCGAATCAGCTGGTACCATAAAAGAGCTTCTCCTGTCTGAGCCTCAGTTGTGGGAACCCTTTGTAATCCGAGAGTTCTCCCCGCGAGAATTGACGTGTGAGGTAAACCGTATTCTTGGCACGGAGCTGTCCGACGCCCAGGTAACCACCGCGTTCAACGCGGAGCTCGGGCAAACGATTGAGACAACAGCGGCGTTGCTCCCCGATCTTAAGCGCCGCACGCAGGTGGGCTGCCTTTCGAATACGAACTCGATTCACTGGGATCGCCTGCTGGTAGCATACGATTTCATGAGCTGCTTTGACCGACGTTTTGCTTCGCAACTGCTCGGCAGCGCCAAGCCTGATCGGTTACTATACGACAAAGTCCTTGGTCTGCTTGGGGTGCAGCCTGACCAGGTGTTATTCTTCGACGATAAAGCTGAAAATATCGCGGCAGCCCAACAGCTTGGGTGGAACGCCAGGGTGTATCGAGACCACGAGACACTGCAGCGTGATCTGGCTGTATTCGGTCTAGCGTAGCAGGTGATGTGGTGATGGCACTACGACACATCGTGCTGAGGGGCTAGCCCAAACGGCGGAGATGCAGGGTTAAAACCGACTGTGCCAAAGTTCTTAAGCGCCAAGTGATATCCAATATTGCGCGGAATGTTCCACCACAGACCCGTCTTCGATAGCCTCATGCGCCTGCTGATTGAATCGAGGCTGTAAAACTGTCGTGCGGCCCACTCCATGCCCATCAGTAGCTCGTGTGGCGACATCTGTGCAGGTTGGTACACTACGTTCTTTTTGCCGTCATATTTTGACCAGTCGCGAGTAAGTATCCGTCCTTGACTGTCTAGCCTCTTGAAGAGGGGAGTGTTTGGAAAGGGAATGAGCACACTTATTGTGGCCGAATCGAGACCGGCCTCTCGATAAAAATCAACGGTACTCTCGAAGATAGTTTTGTCTTCCTCGTCAAACCCGAACACGATGCCTGCCTGGACCGCTATTCCGTACGAGTGCATTTTGGCGATCGCGTCCCGAAATTTCGAAGCGTTGTTGTGTGCTTTGTTCGCCCCGATAAGGCTCGCTTGAGAGATCGTTTCAAAGCCCATAAACAGTGCTTTGCAGCCACTTTTGGCAGCGAGTTCGAGAAGCTCGTCGTCTTCTGCACAATCCATCGTTGCCTGACTCGTCCACCACCGTTTCATGGGAGTAAGCGCCGCAAACAGCTCCTTTGCATACTTCTTGTTTGCGGCGATGTTGTCATCCCACAAGATGAGCGCTCGTCCTGGCATTCTTTCGACTTCGTGTGCAACCTCGCTGACTGGTCGATAGCGCATCGTACGATTATACATCTGTGGAATAGTGCAGTACTCGCAGGCAAAGGGGCAGCCACGTGTGGCGATAGTGACACCTTTTCCGTACCATCGACCTTTGATGAGATCCCAGCGCGGCGAGGGCATCTCGCGTAAAGTGGGAAGGGTGTCGCAGCGATAGATCGGCTTAAGGGTGTTTTGCTCAACATCTCGCAAGATTTGAGGCCAGAGAAGATCCGCTTCGCCAATAACCGCGGCGTCAGCATGGCCCGCGACCTCTTCGGGAAGTAGTGTGGCGTGAGGTCCCCCGATAATTACTTTTACCCCGCGCTTTCTAAACTCGGCCGCGAGTGAATAGGCGTGTATCGAAGCTGGAGTGTTCGCTGTTATCCCAACGGCGTCGCACGGGAGATCGAAGTCAACGTCCTGTACTATCTCATCCGCGTGGATAACCTCCCAGTGGTCAGGGGTGTACGCGGCTAAAAGGGGCATCGTCAGCTGCGGGAATCGAATAATTCGCCTGTAGCGTACAAAGCGAGATTCTTGAGACTCAGCAGTTATCAAATACACACGATGCGTGTATCGCTGTTTATGCGCTACGTGGGGCAGAAAACGAGTGAGGTACTGTCTCATGCTTTAGCTCCAGTCGTGGGCGCTAATCCTAGCATTACCGTTAGGCTGCAACTCGTACGCTCGGCGGGAGTTTTTAAAGCAGAGCTCAGTCTAGACCATCTTGTCTAGGCTAAGCCTTTCTGGCGCAGATCGGCGAATGCCTCAGCAAAGTAGGTGATGATGATATCAGCACCAGCGCGTTTCATGCTGGTGAGAACCTCAAGCATCACTCGCTGTTCGTCAATCCACCCTTTTTGAGCGGCAGCCTTAATCATCGCGTACTCCCCGCTTACGTTGTACACTGCCGTTGGCATATTGAAACGACTCTTTACCTCTCGAACGACATCAAGAAATGAGAGGGCTGGCTTTACCATGATAATGTCAGCGCCTTCCTCGATATCGAGGGCAACTTCTCGCATCGCCTCTTCAAGGTTACCCGGATCCATTTGATAGCTTTTGCGATCTCCGTATTCAGGGGCGGATTGAACCGCCTCGCGGAACGGGCCGTAAAACGCTGAGGCGAACTTCGCAGCATAGCTCATAATTGGAAGGTCCTTAAATCCTCCTTCATCCAAGCCGTGACGAAGAGAGCGTACCATTCCATCGAGCATACCGCTTGGCGCTATCATGTCAGCGCCAGCGTCCGCGTGTACGAGCGCTTGCCTCACCAAATTCCCCAGGGTCTCATCGTTTTGCAGGACTCCGTCCTTCATGACTCCGCAGTGGCCGTGGCTCGTATACTCGCAAAAACAAAGGTCGGTAATTACCTGCAGTTCGGGCAGGTCACGCTTCATCGCCTTGATCGCCTGAGGGATGATGCCCTTCGGATTCCATGCCGAGGAGCCCACTTCATCTTTTGACTCAGGGATTGCAAACAGAATAACTGACTTTACTCCAAGCTCGCATAGCTGACTCGCCTTCGCTACCGCGGTATCGACACTCAGCTGATACTGACCTGGCATTGAGCCTATCTCACGTTTGACCTTCTCTCCCGGCACCACAAACAGGGGTGCGATAAGGCTTTCTACTTGCAGCGTAGTTTCTCGAACCATTGAACGGATGGTTTGGTTGCGACGAAGCCTGCGTGGACGATGAAGAGGAAACGACATGAGTCACCAAAGAGCAATATACGGTGTCCGCCCGGAGCTAGTCGCAGAGAGCGCTTAGCCGACACGTGGCATCCCCATGACCCTACCCGAACAGCGCGGCCAGAATCAAGCGTGGAGACTTCCAAGGGTGAGAGAAAAGTTATTGGAGTTTAGCCTAGATATGGCAGAATCCGACTCTATTCTCGCGGTCTTCGAGCTATGACGAAACTTTTTCGGCGTATTTTCGATTACTAGCATGATGGGTGAAGGCTTGGCTGCAAGGTAGTCGTGCTTTCACTCTCTTCACAGTTCAGGCGAAAGGAGTCGGGATGCCGCCACGCAGGGATGGACAGGTAGGAAGAAGAGGAGCGCCGCGGACGGCGGCCCAAACTAGTAGTTCAGTCGGCAGAGATGCTCTCATTGAGGAGTATCGTGGGTATGTAAAGGTTGTAGTGGCGCGTCTTATTCGAACCATGGGGCTGCCCTTGGCGCTAAAAGAGGACTTTGTTGCCTCCGCATACGTTGGATTGATTGAGGCTGCAGCGCGCTTTGATTCCTCTCGAGGGTTGGAGTTTCGATATTACGCCTACCTCCGCATTCGAGGGGCAGTGATCGACCATATCCGTGTCGCGTGCCAGCTCTCAGGGCACGCGTTCCGAAGGTTTCGGGCGCTTGAGATTGTGCATGAGACACGTCAGCGAGAAGTTGAAGGTAAGCTCTCCGGAAAATCCGGGGACGCGTCTCAGCCTACTGCAATGGAGGTGCTCGAGAGAAGCCTAGTCGCGCTTAGGCTTGCCACGACGCTCGATGGCGACACTATCGAGGCGCACCAAGAGCGTCATAATCCTGAGCGTGCGCTGCAGGCCAAGCAAGAGGCCAAAAATATGCGCGCGATAGTAGCAACTCTACCGGAAAAGGAACGAACTATCATTGAACAGTATTACTTCCACGATCGGAAGTTTGTGGAGGTAGCAGAGCAGTTTTCTGGCCTCTCAAAATCGTGGGTGTCGAGGTTGCATGATAGAGCGCTTGATATTTTACGAGAGAAGTTACAGCAAGAGGTGGCGGAATTGGCGGCGTAATGGAATCGCGATGCGATCGAGTCCAGGCGTTACTCGGGAAAGGGGGCCTGGGTCGCTGTTATTGTATCTACAGCTCTTTTTTATCTGCTGTCTGGTGTCAGGTTGCCGCGAGCAGATCCTCCACGATCTCAGCGAGGTCGAAGCTAATAAAGTAATAAGTCGTTTGAGTGCCTCTGGGGCGCGAGCAGACAAGGTGCTTCAATCCGACGGTCGTTGGGCCATCGCCGTGTCAGCAGATGAGGTGCTCTCAGCGCTCTCATTCCTGGATTCACACCGAGTCCTTGCGAGTCGAGATACCGATCCGAAGCAAAAGCCACAAGGTGGCCTCGTTCCTAGTCGCGAGGAGCAGTGGTTTCGATATGAGCGATCAGTAGCCAAAGCGATAGAGGAGAGTTTGGCGACCATGAGAGGAGTTCTCGAGGCGAGAGTCCACCTACATCTCCCCGAGAGTGATCCCTTATTTGGAGTGCGACGTGATGACCGAGGCTCAGGTTCGGTATTGATCGTGATTGATACGGTTTTTTCTGCAAAAGACGAGGAGCTTGCGGCGCTAGTGGCAGGGGCAGCGGGCATCAGTGCCTCGAATGTACGCGTATTACGCAGCACAGCCTCCGCTGCGCATGACCAAACGGTAGGCCTGGTAGATAAAGTAACGTTACCCGAGGCTACGCTAGAGGAGTCCCGGGTGAAAACGGTGCAGGCCGATGTGCCGTCGCTAGGTGAAGTGCCTATGGTCGCCGCGATGAGCAACGTCGAGATTGGAATAGCGTCAGCGGTTGGTGTTTCTCTCCTTGCTTTTGGTGCAGTCTTCGCACGACGTCGAAGAACTACAGTAACGTTCCCGCTTCCAAGAGATGAGCAGGGGCAGGAGTGATGAGCAGAACAAAGCAAGGAGTGGATGCGGGTAGGTTTTTGAGACTCCTCAAGCGAGGCGCACGACCGATTCCTTCGGCGGAAGATTGGGAAGCTGCCCGAGCGCTGCGGTATAAAACCGCCGCTCCAGCAGAGGCTCTGGTTGATTTCATGGCAGATCTCTCGTGGTTGTCTATGGTGTGTTTTGTCGAGGCAATTGATCCCGGCACCGTCGGTCTCTCTGAGGAACTGTTGGCCCGAGTGCAGAGAGATCTCAAGCGAATCGAGGAACGCGACACACTTGAGATGTACTGGAGCTGTCTCGAGCGTTTGCGCCACCTCGAACTAATCGATGAGCGGGAGGCGAATGATGCTTTGGATAGCGAATAGGGAGGAGCTCGCACGGCAGTCGATCCTCGTACCGTACGTAGAAAGCGTCGCAATCCGAGTGTGTGGCTCCGACAGTGCCACGCGCGTACGCACGACACGGCTCGATCGTGCTCCCGTAGTTCCACCGCCAGGATGGATAGTATGTAGCGATGGGCAACAGATGGGAGTGGGGCTATATCCACGTGTAGTTGCCCGAGGGAGCACGCCGCTTCGACGCCGAATCGAATATGTTCATTGTGCTGTGCGCCTTGCGACGGTTCTGGGTTCTAAAGATGGGTCGCTGGCAGTGCGAACGCTAGGACACGCAAGCTGTCCTGAGCACTGGAGCGCGTATCGGATCGCAGTCGAGGGCGCTGAAATGCTGTGTGCCGTCTCCTATCCCCCGCCACCGATAGGCCGAGAGCACTCCGCAGTGCCTGGGCGCGCTCCCGTTGTGCGACTTCGCGTGCGTGGGTGGTGTGCGGTGACCGCGGAGAATAATCGGGGAGTATTGGGGCACTACGATTTCATCAGGCTTCAGATAGAAGAGGGTTCGGGTACGTATGAGATTCGGGTAAAAGGAGATAGATCTATGATCGTAACCAAAGTGGAGGCTGAGCGAACTGCTGAGCCGAATGAGATGCTGGCTGTTAGGCTCGACCTTGGGGAGATAGAGCTTCGGCTTGAGGAATTCCTCTCGCTTCGATCGGGAAGCGCTATCGAGTTAACAGCTGAGGGCCCCTTGAAATGTTTCTTGAGGATCGGGGCGACAACGCTGGTAGCGGGTGAGATGGCGGTAAGTGACGCCAAGATTGTGCTACGCGTTACCGACGTGCTTTCCGAGGACCAATCCGAAACTTCGCCATAAAAAAACCGATTACGTAGTCGTGTGATTGTTGCACCGTCTTAGGAGATTTTATATGTCGAGTATATCGTTGATTTCATCCTCGAATGGCAATTTGGGTATGTCTGTAAATGCGTCCTCACTATTCCGGACCGCACCCGAACCGCGCAACAGCTTGGGTTCTGCCGTGAAGAGCTTAGCCGCGTCAGGGGCGGATCTTGTAGGGGGTGTTGTCCCTGGACTTGACCCATTTCTTGGAACTGGACTTGATTCTCTGATTAATCAGCAGATTCAGATTCAATTGCTGATGCAGCAAGTGTCGATGGTATCCAACATTGCACGCTCACAACATGAGATGGAGATGGCACCGGTTCGCAATATGCGCCTTGGATAATCCCACGTGCGGAGGCTCCGTTGATAGCTACACGACTGAATGCAAAAGAGATCGTCGTTCCCCTAGGGCTGCTTGTCATGGTGGGGTGTATGATAGTACCCCTCCCAGGCGCTGTGCTCGACACTCTCTTGTGCTCAAACCTGCTATTCGCTCTTCTGCTTGTCATCGGAGCCCTGCACGTCAAAGACCCCTTGAAAGTTGCCACACTTCCGTCGTTGCTTCTGATGGCTACGATGTTTCGGCTGGCTTTAAATCTAGCCACCACTCGGGCTGTGCTTGGCGCTGGTCACGCTGGACAAGCGGTTGAGGCCTTTGGATCGCTTGTTATCCACGGGAGTGTCATTGTTGGTTTTGTACTTTTTTTGCTCATAAGTCTTATTCAGTTCATCGTCGTCGCAAAAGGCGCTGAGCGTGTCGCAGAGGTTTCGGCTCGCTTTACCCTTGATGCGATGCCGGGCAAGCAGATGGCCATCGACGCAGAGATCCGGAGTGGGTTGCTAGATCCCGAATCAGCGAGGCGCAAGCGGATGGATGTGCAGACCGAGTCCCGCTTCTATGGTGCTCTTGATGGTGCGATGAAGTTCGTCAAAGGTGATGCTATTGCAGGGTTAGTGATCGCGTTTGTGAACATATGCGGTTGCCTAGCGATTGGTGTGCTTGTAAACGACCTCGATGTAGAGGTAGCTATCCGAAAGTATACCGTCCTTACGATAGGAGACGGATTGCTCTCACAGATACCGTCGCTGCTTAACTCAATTGCAGCAGGGCTAATAGTGACACGGGTGCAGATCGACGAAACATCTTCGTTGGCCGGGGATCTTCTCGAGCAGCTTGGGCAGTTTACGCTTGCGCGGTTATTTGTGGCGGGTGCCGCTTTTATTCTGGGGTGCTTGCCTGGGATGCCCCATCTAGTGCTGATACTTGTCAGTGTATGTTTGGCGGTTTCGGTTGTGCTGGCGAAATCACAGCGGCCGCAAGAGGTGAGTGAGGAGAAAAAACAATTCGAACCAAGCCTCGCAGAGGTCGTCCACATAGAGGTGGCACAAGAGATGGTGAAACGTATGCCGCCGATGAGCGGAATTACTGAAGCGCTTGACTCGATTCGCCTCCACGCTTTCTCGGAGTGGGGTGTAGTTCTACAGCGAGTCGGCCTTGGTGTGTGGCGGGATGCTACGGGGTCGTTTCGAGTTCTTGTGCGTGGCATGGAGGTCTGCTCTCACGGCGTAATAGAAGGGGATGATGCGTGGAAGGTGTTGCTGAGTGAGGTCCGCGAAGTTGTTAATTCGTATCGAGTGGAGCTGATCGATGATGGCGCTACGAGACGAGCACTCGATTATGTAGAGCGTCAAATACCGGATTTAGTTAGTGGTGTAGTTCCTGCAGTGCTGACCCTTACGCAGCTTACGGCGATACTCCGTTCTCTGCTGCGAGAGGGTATTACAACCCGCCATCTAGATGTCATCCTCCAGGTTATTGCTGAATCGGGCAGTAAGCTCGGAGAACGGCAGCTGCTCGCAGAGGTCCGGGGGGCGCTAGCCCCGGGGATTAGCTCTCGTTTTGCCGAGTGCGGGGTTATTCGGGGGGCAGTCGTTGAGCCGGTAATTGATCTCGTCCTTGGTAAGGCTGAAGAGAAGGGGAGCCTTGTTCCCGTTGAGTTGGTTGAACATATCTGTGATCAAGTCGGTGAGCTTGTGGCTGAGGGGGGAGTGGTTGTGGCCTCCAAGCGAGCGCGAGCATACCTGAGAGATATTGTCAGGGTCCGTTGGGGCCACATTCCCATTATCGCACACGAAGAGATAGGACGACGCTTCAACTTTCAGTCGCTAGGTCAGGTAGTGGTAGCAAGTGACGAGCAGCGACACGCGTTGGTAAATTCTTTGTAAGGACACGAAACTTCTTTGTAAGGATAACGAATAAGAGAATAGAGGTGTGAAATGCGACTTCTCTATGTGTTGATGGTCCTGGTGGTGCAGATATGGCTAGCAGGCTGCTTTCGGCCGGATCGTGTACCTGAACAGCGGTATCAACGAGCGTTGTCACTTGTCGATGAAGGAACCTCCCTGTTGCGCCAAAGAAAGTTGCGTGAAGCGGACGTGGTGTTTTCGATGGCGGCTGAGCTTGCGCCACTGGCTGCCGCAGTTGACGGACAGGGGTGTGTAGCCCTCATAGAGGGTCAGTTGGGGCGGGCTGAGGAGTTGTTTGAGAGGGCGTATGCTATGGATGATGCATACGACGAAGCTCTGATTAACCTTGCGGTATTAAAGGATATTCAAGGTAAGTCTCGTGAGGCACTTGAGTTGTACGGGAGGTTCCTTGAGATTCATCCCGATTCAGGTGTCGCTCGGAATAATAAAGCCGCCCTTGAGTATGATCTTGGGGCGCGTAGAATACTCGTAGCCCAGGAGCTTGAAAAAGCGGCACGGCTCTCAGAGCACGGAATAATCAAGGATAACCGAGAGAAAATATCGGCAGTTTTCATAGGGACAGAACCGCCGTACTGACGGTTCGTATGTGGTGATTCGTTCGGAAATTAGAGGAAGATGACGATGGCAAAGAAGGCGCTCACGATAGTGAAAGAAGAGGGTAAAACACGCTCGCTTGAGAATGTGCCTAGTCGTAACAGCGCTCGTGCGACACCAAAGAGTCTTACGATAATCGAGTCGGACGAAGAGGTTCGGCATGAGTTTGGAAGTGAGGACCAGGCTATCGACTTCCTGCTTGGCAGTGTCGTGGATAAGCTCAGTGATAATCCGGATGACCGCGCAGATATGGCAGATTTCTTGGGGATGTTGCTTGAAACCGATCCGGAACTCAAAGAAGAGATTCTCGCTAGTGTTGCTATTCGCAAGTCGTAGTAGTTAGCTATTTCAGTAGCTTAGTTGTTTTCGCGCCTGGCTGTTAGCCTTTGTGGCTGTGATCGCCCTACATCCAGAGAGTCTTTTCGAGCGTCGCAACGGGGCCCGTGGTAATCTTAGGGGGTATGGGAACAGTCCGAACTTCTGATACACCCCGGCGGATATTGATCGCGGATGTCGATTCCGATTCTCGCATCATGGTAGCGAGCGTTGTTTCAGTTCTTGGGTACACGCCGGTAGTAGTGAAGAATGGCGAAGATGCGCTGCGAGAGACATCGAATAGTGCGCCCGACCTCGCGATCGTCGATTACACGATGCCTGGGATTAGCGGTCTTGAGGTTTGTCAGGCCATTAAGCGGCAGCACCCTTCTGACTTCGTTCCGGTGTTGATGCTCACTGCCCGAGGAACTGTTCGTGATAAGGTCACGGCGCTAGCAGAAGGGGTCGACGACTATATTACAAAGCCGTGTAACTATGAGGAGCTGCAAGCGCGGGTAAACGCCCTTCTTCGTATCCGAGATCTAAATCGTGACCTGCGCCGCGCCAATGAGGAGTTGCAGCGTGTGCAAAAGAAGCTCATCGAGCAAGAGCGGCAGTTAGCGGTCGGACAGCTAGCTGGTACGGCAGCGCACGCGCTCGGTCAGCCGCTCTCATCGATACTCCTCAACTGCTTCCTGCTTGAGCAATTGCCAAAAAGCGATCCAAAGTTCGTAGGAGCGCTCGCGTCAGTAAAGAACGACGCCAAACGCATGGCGGAGATGATTGATAAGCTTCGTACAGTCAAGGCCTCTGATCAGGAGGAGTACCTGGGGGATACCCAGATTCTTAAACTCGACCGCGAGTGATAGTCGCGAATAGGCCTGCGCGTTTCGGGCAGGTCTACACCTCCATAAGCGGCGTGTGGTATTTGAGGTCACGTGGCGTCGGATTTTCGATCGAGAGTTCAAGGGAAACAAAGGTGCCACCTTTAATACTGCTGTCAATCGTTACGCAGTTTTTATACCTCCACGCGCCTGTCCTTAGGCGTTCAACGTCGGGATGATCAGGTGGGCTGTGTTGATGGCCTCGAATTGCGATAGTCGAGCGTGTTATCTCACAAAACCTCTCAAAAGCACGATGGCCCCACGCTATTCCTGGTCCCGGCGATCCGTTGGGACCACGACGGTTGTAGCCAGTAAGTGGGCCGTCTGCGAGATCGTCGAGATTTGGGTCGATGTCGCTCCAGACAATATCGTCGAGAGGCAGATTAAGAGGGTGGCATTCAGTGCGCTCTGGGCTGGTGTCAGTGATTGATGCGATCGCTTCGAGGATCTGGATCTTCCCCTCGGCGGTTTTGGAATGAGCGGTATCAAGCGCGTCTGCGAATTGTGCCCGAGCGGGAAATCCGGCGTGAAAAGCACACAGCCCATTTTCTGACATAATCATCTTTGGAAGGACCTGAAAGATGTCATTAAAAAGAAGCCACATTCCAGCTCGCGCCTCGTGAGCGTCATCGTCAGGGTTATTGGGAGAGTCGATAAAAGGTCGGCAGTCGCTAAATCTCGGCTCCTGGCACAAGGCTGCCATCGCTTTGCTATCCTCATGTGAGAGATTAGGGGATGTGTACGACTCGCGTGCTGTTAGTATTTCATCT
>OMII01000074.1 GCA_900299055.1 Pseudomonadota bacterium
CCAGAGGGAACTGAGTGTCCTGTGTTGTTAAGACTTGCGTGCTTCCAATCACCGATGGTTCCCCCCGTGGTGGTGCGATACTTTACAAACACCCATGCTGCATCCCAGTTGTTCGGCGGAACAGAGATTCGCCACGAGGCATCCCAGGTTACGTTAAAGGTCACTCCGGTGCTTCCACTACTAAGGGCACCAACTGCTGGGCTCGTTACCTTGATGTTGCCGCATACACCTTCTCTGGCTCCGAGAAGAAGCGAGGCAAAAACAAGTAATGAGGTAAGAAACCCTTTCATCTCCTCTATAGTCGGCTGCGTAGCGGTTTAGCTCAAGGGGGGTAAGTGGCTGATTGCTCTATTTTCTTGCTTCTGGGGAAGGGTGTATCCGGTGGATTTTCGAGCTGTGGCGCGTTACGTGTCCGTATGGCACCGGAAGAGACTCCGGCCCCCGAGTGGATCGTCTGGATTAAACGCGCGGCCGTACTAGCTCCACCCTACTACTGCGACTCCGCTTAAGGAACGCCGCTCCTAATGCCATCAGTCATCGAGCTTTTCGTCTGCGCTCGGCACCTGACAACGCGGAGCGCCCCGCTGCAGATCGCGCTGGCACCACGGATTATCAAGATATGCTGCACACTGACTAATTATTCGATCTGCTTTAGCGACATCGACTTGAACTGACCAACCGCAACGATAAAACAAACTAATTCTACGCAGAGCGCTCGCTCCATAAATTGCGAAACGAGTCTTGATGGGTATCTCATCAGTCGAGGTCTCGGTTCGAGCCAGCAAACTCTCAAGAGGATATGGACCGTATGAGTTATTGAAAAAGTAAAACGCCTTCCTGAAATCCTGCCGCAATCCTCCAACGCCTCGCATATGGTACTCACCGAGCCAAAACGGCGAGTAGTTTCTCTCACCTCGCTCAAACGCTCGGGAATACCAATACACCGCCGCTGACAAATCCTGCGGAACACGGCCCATCCCCTGGCTATATAGGTTAGCAGTTTGGATCATCGCCTCCACGTGCCCAGCCTCAGCCGCGCGCGTAAACCACGTAAGCGCGCCACCATAGTTTCTATCTTCCTGCCGAACCGGCTGCCCATTTGAATAACGAACTAAGCCCGGTTTTGCGAAATAGAAAAACCCCATCTGGTACATCGCTTCCGGGTCCCTGTTTTGAAGCCGCCTCTGGAACGCACTATCTTCCTCGGCAGTATTGCGATCGCTCCACCTCGCGCTGTGACAGGAGACCAGTGTCACAATCAGCATCACCCGACATAGTAATCGCAAGGGCCACCTCACATCACTCGCCTCTTGTGGCGATGCATCGCTCAAGACAGACTACGTAAGCTTTAGATCTCGCATCATTCGCTCTACCGTATCGACTACCACCTGCGTCGTCCGGTCAACTTCGATATTTACATGAGCGCCTACGCACATCTCTCCAAAAGTTGTCTTCGCTAAGGTTTCGGGTATGAGCGAAATCGTAAAAACCCCTTTTTCTTTATCTACGCTGGTCAGGGTAAGGCTAGCGCCTTGAACTGCAACATAACCCTTCGTAAAAAGATATTTCGTCCACGCAGGAGGCACCTTAAACGTTACCACCCTGCTCCAATCGAGAGACTCAACAGACAAAAGCTCCGCCACAACGTCAACGTGACCTGAGAGCACGTGCCCTCCCACCTCATCACCAAAGGCAAGCGACCTTTCGAAATTAACTATGTCTCCCTCTCCAACCAAATTAAACATCGTGCGAGCTATCGTTTCCGGCACCAGATCAAAGGTCGCTTCCCGGTCCGTAAATCCTGTAACTGTCAGACAGCACCCATTGAGGGAGATACTTGCCCCTTGTCGAACCCCAGCCAATGCCCCCGTCGGGAACACAACACCGAAGCGAACGATGTCGTTGTGCTTTTGCACACTCTTAATTTTCGCGACTCCTTGAACTATGCCTGTAAACATCGCTTCCTATGCTCCGATAACCGCGAACAGCCGCTCCCATATTACTTCAGACGAAACGCCCTCCCCAGTTACGAGCACATCATCCTTCTCGAGGTGATAGCCAGCTGCTACGCTTTTCTGCGCTTTTGGTTTGTCGTTTTGTCGGAGCGTGTCAAACTTGGTTAATACTATAAGAAGAGGAATCCCTTCCGTGGCGCAAATAGATTGAATCGCGAGCTCATCTTCTCCTGGATCCCGCCGACAGTCATTAAGCAGAATAACCGCCCGGAGGAAGCGTCTTTCTCGCAAGAATGTGACCGATAGGCGGGATATAGCCTCGCGGGTCTCTTTCGATAATGCGGCAAAGCCGAAACCTGGCATATCAACCAACGCCAAGCCAAATGACTCTTCACGCCACGTCCCTTCCACACCGTAGAAGTTTAATTCTCGCGTAGAGCCGGGGTTACCACTGACGCGCGCCAGTTTTCTACCAACGAGACGATTAATAAATGTTGATTTACCAACATTCGAGCGCCCGATGATAGCAACCTCAGGAAATTGATGTTTCCGAATAGCACGCATCTCGGGCGCGCCAAACAGAAACTCCGCCCGCGTGACCTTACACTGCTGAAGTGGGCGCGTCATCCCGCGACTCCTTGCTCTGTAAGAGCGTTTTTTCGACCTTTGCGACACGAATGCCGATGGTGACGATATAAACACTCAATACGACCCACACAGCGGTGTAGGACCAGAAAAGTGAGGGAAATGTATCAGGCGTCATAGGTTTCCTCATCCAACAAAGCTTCTGTTGCCACGTGCTCTAGCACTCCAACCCTGTAGCGCAGCCATATCAGCAAAGCCGCCAAAAACATAAACGCCGCAACCGACAACCCAAATGCTGTCCAATACGACGGCGCCTTCAATCCACCATGCTCAACGACCTCTGGATGCAATCGTGCGCTCTGGGGAAGAAACTTTATCGAGATATACACCAAAGGCACCGAAAGCGCGCCGAGAATGCCAAGTATGCTGCCATGCACAGCGGTTTTTGTCGGATCGCCAAAGTTACGCAGAACTGTAAAAGACAGAAAGATAAGCCATAGCACCAGAAACGTGACAAGCCTTGGCTCCTCCCAGCGAAACCAGGTGTTCCAGGCGCTATGCCCCCAGATCATTCCCGTGATTAGTACGACTGTGCACAGCACAAAACCAACTTCGCCCGCGGCCACTGCAAATATATCAGCCCTGCGCTCGCGGCTTGACAGGTACAACAAGCTCGCTACGAAAACAGCGCCAAAAGCGGCATAACAGGCGAGCGCGCTTGCCACATGAAAATAAAATACGCGCTGCACGGCTCCCATAACCTGCTCGTTCGGGACAACCATAAACACCATATATTGGGCGTAGCCGACCAGGAGGAATACCCCTAGGGTGAGAAGGATCTGCAACACTCGATTCTTAGCGACCAGCATCGTCCGGTTATACCAGGGGCTGACAACACCTTCAACCACACCAACCCCCGAGAAATAACCTGCCATTCAGGGGAGATAGATCACTTTTTCGGACAGACCTTGCTCTTCTGACAGTTTTTGAGGAGAGACGAAAGACCCTGTCGGACATTCGCTATCGTGCTCGCCACTCCCGCTCCACCCTGGCTGGGGCCCGCGGCTATGCCGAGCGTGCGGTAGCACTTCTGCACCTTCTTTGCCATCTTGCTGGTCTCGCGCTCAAGAACATTAAATTGAGGGCTGAGGGTTTTCACTTCTTCGGCGAACGACACCGTTACACAAGCCGTGCCACACACGAGCACGCCGCGCCGAAAAACATCTCTCCCTTTCGACACTATCTGCTGGTAGGCATCGCCAACCAGCTTGTCTGCAAGAGCGATATCAACACCACACCCCTTTCCCACATAGCGCTTACTGTCATCAATGAAGCGTCGAGTCAGTAGCTCTGCTTTTTTCAGTAAATCTCTTTCGAACCCTCTAATCTCTTTTGTGGGAGCTACCCTCACACAACCACTCGACGACACATCACACGTTCGCGTGTTGTCGACATAGGCATACGGCGCTGGACCACCTAGACAAACGCCGCAGACATCCGTCTCCCCAACGGGAAACTTATAGTGGGCCTCTCCGGGGCAGAGATTACAGGCGTCAATCAGCTTGTTGGGCTCGTACGAGTAGCCAGCACGCCCATAGTAACAGACACCGCATCTGTTTCTCCCCTTCCCGGCGTTACCATCTTCAAGACAGAGCGAGCAATCGTCGAGGACCTTCCCAAGGGAATTCGGCGCTGAAGTGCACCGCCCGTTAGTGCGAAACGGACTCAGAATCACATCAGGCGCTTTGGAATTGTTCATTCCATTAAATGTCAGCGTTATCGCACCGACATTACGCATATCAACACCTCCTCCCGCACCCAACAATGTGCTCGTCGCAAAGAAAGCTCCGCCAGGCGCCTGAATTGTTCCGGAACCAGCCACGGCAAAAATGCTAAACGGTAAAGTCATCATGAAGGTGCCGGGCCCGTCAAAGTACTGGTCAATTACCACTGTCACTTCAGAGTATTTGGTACCACCCGCTGCGCTCGCATCATATACTCTGAGCGCTAATTGTATGGGACTGTTGAATGGGTAGTCAAAAAATTGCAGTCCTACTTCGAAGGCCGACCCCTCATCTTGCGTGAGATCAACTCCACCAAGACCAGCAGCCGAGAGCGTTGATGGATCGCTGTCGCCATCCCATGTCACCACACCAAGACCCGAATGAGCCCCCTGAGTGTAGCCGAGCGTCGCATCTACTATCTCTAAGCGAGATACTCCGCTACCCACTCCGCCCTTCGTCGCCGTCAAAGAACGGCCACCACCTAGCGCAGCACTCGAAGCGATATGCACTGAGCGGCTACTACCCGCACTCGCTGACGATGATACCATGCCATCGTCCTGAAAATAATCGATGGTAAGCGCGGCAGAGTGATATAATGGCGCGCCAAGAGAAACGGCGGATATAAGATTCGCAAACAACGTGCGCCAGAATACTCGACTCATGGCAGAACGGTACACTGGCCCTGAAAACCTAACAACCCAACACCTTACGCGCTAATCGCGAATGGCACTCTCAAAAAGATTTACTCCGACCAATCCATACAGCGACCCAGCGGCAACAAGGATCACTGGCCAGACGCTCCCCTGACGAAGCCCTCCAAGCGTCACCAGGTCGGAAGTCATCTCGACTCCAGCAAAAAAAACCGGAAAGAGAAGCGGCAGAGATAAAATCGGGATGAGAACTCCACGCAATCTCGACGTCCCAGCTATTCCAGCAAGTAACGTCACCAGCGCCGCCAGAGCGCAGCTCGCCAGCGCACCAAGCACAGCAAGCTGACTCCATACACTCGATAGATTCTGATCGAGAGCCGCAGCGAGCAATGCACACAGCACCCAGAAATTAAGACAAAAAAGCGTCGCTGTGACTATTACTTTTGCCAGGTACATCTGACTTCCAGTCACGCCTGCTAGCAACAGCCCCTCAAAGCCCCTCCCCTCCAGCTCAGACTCGCTCGAGCGAGCCACTGAGGTTGTGGCTGACAACAGGAAAACCAGCCATAACAACATCGGGAACACCCGTGCCGTTACTCTACCGTCCAGAACAGCGGAACTGACTCCAGCTCCAACTAAAACCGCTATGATAATAGAGTTGCATAGCAATAGTGTGGCGAATTCCCTACCACGGAGCTCGACCCGAGCTTCCTTGACACACAGCAGCAGTACAACTCTCAACCACGTCATCACCGATTGCTCTCCAAATACTGGTCAATAACAGCTGAGATCTGAGGGCGCGCTGCTGATAAACCACTATCAGCCGCTACAACACCTCGCTCCAACACGACTACTCGAGTCGCGACGTCGCGCAGGCGGTGAATGTCATGGGTCGCCACCACAACACATCGCCGCTGGCTGGGCTCGCGTAGAGCCCTACCAAGGATGTCGACACTTTTGTTATCCAGATTGCTCGTCGGCTCATCAAGCAGCACGACGGATGGACGCGTCATAAAGACGCGCGCCAATGAGGCTCGGGCTTGCGTACCCTTCGAAAGCTCATGCACTTGTTTTGCCGCGCAGTCAGTCAGGTCCCACAACTCTAATGCACGAGCTAATTCTGCCTGGTCGCTCCCTGCAACACGACAGAAGAGATCGAGATTTTCACGCACGGTCAACCGTGCGTACATCGAAAGATGGTGAGAAAAGAAACCAACTGACGAGTGAGCACCTCCGCACACCGAGCCAGAGTCAGGGCGCGACAATCCCGCGATAATTCTGAGCAGTGTTGACTTTCCGGCACCATTAGCACCCAGGAGCAGCACTACTTCACCATCTTGAAATGAAAGTGATAGGCGGCGTAGAACTCGAACCGCACCAAAACTTTTAGAGAGGTCGCAGGCGGTAATCATCGCTACCGGCTCATGCCGATCGACTTCCCGCACCACTGAGCGCTCTTGGTCACGCACGCGCCCGGGTCTCCTCAAGGATAGTGGCAACTTCTCGAAGAAGCTGATCTTTCGCCCTCAGGAAGTCCTCATCACTCACTTTACCCATCGATCGATCGAGTTCAAGATCCTTGATCGCACGCAGTGCGCGCTCCTTGCTATCCTGAAGCACTCGCGACCGCCCCACTTCAAGCCCGTTTCGGTCAACACTCAAAGCTGGATCGAAATATGGCGCGATGAGAAACATCGCCATACCCGCTGAAAAAACTACCGCCAACACCATCCACGTAACCATCATACCACCTGAGCCGCGCTAGACATTTCCGCTGTTTTCTCCGTGACGCCTTTCGACACCGGAACAGCAACCACAATTCCGCCAAGCACCATGATTATTGCCCCATACCACAACCAGACTTGCAGCGGGTTGATGAACACTTTCATAGATGCCTTGGCGCCCGACTCATCAATCCCAGCGAGAATTAGATAGAGATCCTCGCGCTGCCCCATCCTCAGCGCCACCTCGGTCGTAGTCTCTTTGTTCTTTGGGTAGAATCGCAGCTCCGGCGCCATGACTTGCAGTAGCGAGTCATCCTTCAAGGATCGCACATTAACATGAGCTCGAATCGCCTCATAATTGGGCAAATTCTCTTCGTGAAACTCAGAGAGTTCCAGTGCGAAGCGCCCAACGACAAAACGCTCTCCAGGCGCTAGCGTAAATTCTCGCTCTACCTTGTGAGCCATTGACGCAGTGATCGCGACGGTCATCACCAACACGCCAAAATGGATCAGGTGAGCTCCGTATTTTACTCGATGCCGACGAATCAACTGCGCCAGAGCCGCCGGAGGAGATGACGACACTCCCCTTGTCACGCTCTGCGCTTTCAGTCCGCGCTGCAGCTCTCCGATGATGGTAAGAAACACAAAAAAGCAGATGCCATACGAGAGAACTGGATAAAAATCCGTAATTCCCGCCCATACCAGAGCCGCCGAAACGACGAACGCGCCCATAAGAGGCGCAATGAACGCACGCGCAAGAAACCGTGGGGTTGATCGCTTCCACGCTATAACCGGCCCGACGCCCATCAACGCTACCAAGGCAAGGAAGAGAGGAACATTGACGGCATTAAAGAACGGTATTCCCACTGTTTGCTTCACGCCCGTGAATGCCTCAGAAAACACCGGAAACATCACACCCCACAAAACCGCGAAACAGATGCTCAACAAAACTAAGTTGTTGAGGAGAAACACGGCCTCGCGTGAAAAGAAGCTCTCGATGGCCCGCTCAGGCTTGAGCTCAGCGCGACGGAAAATAACCATTCCGAGCGCAACTAAAATTATCGTCGCCAGGTATGACAAAAATACCCAACCGATATCGGTTGATGCGAACGCGTGCACGCTCTGCACGATGCCCGAGCGCGTAAGAAATGTACCGAAAACAGTCAGTGCGTAGGTGAGAACGATTAGAAATATATTCCACACCTTCAGCATTCCCTTGCGCTCTTGCACCATGACGGAGTGCAGAAATGCAGTGGCGGTTAACCACGGCAAGAAGGACGCGTTCTCTACTGGATCCCAGGCCCAAAAACCACCCCAGCCAAGCTCGAGATAGGCCCAGTGCCCACCCAAAACGATTCCTGCCGTGAGAAAGGTCCACGCGATAAGCGTCCAGCGTCTCGTGAGCCGAATCCAGTCATTTGACATATGCCCTGAGCAAAGCGCCGCCATACAGAACGCATAAGGAATCGCTAATCCAGTGAAGCCCAAGTAGAGCATTGGCGGGTGAATCGCCATGTACTCGTTCTGGAGCAACGGATTCAGCCCATTACCATCTGGCATCACCACCGGGGATTTGAGGTAGCGAAACGGATTCGTCAGAAATACGGTAATAGTCGTAAAGAAAAGGGTCGACGAATTGAGAAAGCAGTAGAGCCAGGCTCGAAGTGGTCGTGGATACTTTGTGGAGGCTCGCGCCACTAGCGCGCAAAACCCAGCGACCAAACAGCACCACAGCAGCATCGACCCATCCATCCCGCCCCAAATAGCGGTGATCTTGTAGATCCATGGCATATCACGGTTCGAATACTGCCAGACGTACTGTATCGAATAATCGTTCGTAACAAACCCGTAGCCGAGTCCAACGATAGCACACGCTAGTGCGATCGCTGTTGCTATCGTCGTCCGCCGCAAGAGCTCCACGTGAGCCAAGGACGAGGACGAACGAGCGCCAACCCACGCGCCGAAAACTACTCCGACACACGCGAGAATCCACGCCGAACACAATGCAAATTGACCGAACTCAATCACAAACACTCCTGTTCTTACGAAAACTACTTTGCATCCACAGGATGCCCCGCTCCCGGCACCACAGGCTCATATTTTGATGGGCACTGCGTCTGCAACTTGGCCGCCTGAATTGTTCCCGACTCAAAGTCTCCATCGATTAAAACATCGCGACCTGCCTGAAACATATCCGGCTTGAGGCCATGATACTCAACCGGCACCGCCGGTTCTCCACCGGCAGGATCCGACACTCGGAAACGCAGCACAAAGGATGGCTCTGTCTGATAGTCGATCGGCCCGACGACTTTGCCACCGACTCGGATTCGAGATATTCCGGAGGCGTGCGCCTTCGAAATGAGCTCAGAAGGTAACAGCACGAGGGAGCTTGTGCCCTGCGTCGCTTGGTACACAAGCACACTGCCGACGACAATAAAAAACACGACAAGACTAACGAAAATTCTACCCATGACGACCACTCACACTACGCTGCGTGATGCTATATCAAGTGCCAAATATTTACCATGCAGGCAGCTCCCGAAGGCAC
>OMII01000075.1 GCA_900299055.1 Pseudomonadota bacterium
AACGACAACCTCACCATCGCCCGCTTTACCTCCGCCTCACTCCCGAGCAACTCGACCCGAAACTCAGGCAGATTGTTTACTGCTTTGCGCAAGCTTAGTCCCGCAAGGTACTTCGGCAAGTTCGTGGCTACCTGCTCCCAAGGCGCGAGCTCAGGCTGTGGAAGCTTCCGTAGAGGGTCTTGATGCGGAAGGAATCCTCGCTCATCACTTAGCCCGAATGTTTCAAGATCACACAGTGTCATATACAAGACCTATACGTTATAGCCCTGCAAGCACACTAGGAGAAAGCGCCAGCTGCCACAACAAGTATTGTGACTGTTGCAATTATATACCTTTGCTGCCCCTCAACACGCCTGGTACAACTTCTCTATGGCAGGTACCGTACAACTCTCCTTTTCCGCCGACAGGTCAGTAGCGACTATCACCCTGGGAGGCCAGGAAGAGCGTGCAATAACGCTTACTCCCTCTCGTCTGCAGTCATTTGTTGAGGCTCTGAAAACCGTCAAAGATTCAGGCGCAACGGGGCTTGTAATTCAATCGCCGTCAATCGAATCGTTCTGCGTGGGAGCAGACATCTCGCTCATTCAAGGAGTAGTAGATGTTACCCATGGCGCCGCGCTAGCCTGTGAGGGACAGTCAGCCTTCAACCTTTTGCAGGACCTACCCTGCACAACCGTAGCAGCGATCGGGGGACCTTGTGTTGGGGGTGGTTGCGAGATGGTCCTCGCCTGCGATTATCGCATCGCCACCGATTCTTCAGGCACATCAATAGGACTTCCCGAAACGAAACTTGGCATTCTTCCGGGCTTTGGCGGCACCTATCGACTCCCAAGACTCATTGGGCTACCCAAAGCGCTCGACATAATCTTGGCTGGCAAGACCCTGCGCGCGCATCAAGCCCTCAAGGTGGGACTCGTTGATGAGGTCGTCACTGGGGATACTCTTCTAACACGGGCGGAGGCAATCGCCCGGGGTACCCATCGACCGAAGAGACGGTCTCCAGGTCTCTCAGAGAGACTGCTTTCAAACAATCCTATTGGGCGCGCTGTTGTATCCAGAGCAGCCTCAAAAACTGTACGGAAACAAACCAAAGGTTTTTATCCAGCCCCGCCAAAAGCGCTGTCAGTGACTGCCGGCGGGTTGGGCCGTAGTCGCAAGGCCGCACTCGAGATCGAGGCGGAGGAACTAGGAAAGCTGATTACCAGCCCGGAAAGCAAGGCTTTGGTCCACATATTTTTTCTCACTGAGGCAGCCAAGTCTATCGGCAAAGGAGCTCGTAAGCAGGTGGAGGGCGCACACGCGCTGGTAGTGGGTGCGGGCACAATGGGTGCCGGGATTGCTGGTACCCTCGCCAAGAACAAACATCAGGTAATCGTAAAAGACACCTCACTTGCGTCCCTTCAGAGAGGCAAAGCTCACACGACAAAAGAACTTTCAAAACAGCGATACCTCTCTTCATTTGAGCGGGCTGCCATTGCAAATCGAATTGACTGGCTTCAATTTGCAAGCCCAACTATCGCTCGGACGACTATCGCAATAGAGGCAGTTTTTGAGGATATGTCGCTTAAGAAGAAGATATTCACTGACCTCGCGGCGCGCGTTGGTCCGGGGTGCATCTTAGCGTCCAACACTTCTTCTCTGTCGATAAGTGAAATTGCCACTAGTATCCCGAACCCCGAGCGATTTGTAGGAATGCACTTTTTTAACCCAGTGGAAAAGATGCCGCTCGTGGAGATCATCCGGGGCGAGAAGACCTCCGACGATACAGTCGCACAAATCGCGGCGCTCTCGTCTGAGATGGGCAAGTTCCCGATCGTCGTGCGAGACGTCCCTGGCTTTTTAGTCAATCGAATCCTGATCCCGTACTTGAACGAGGCTGTGTATCTCCTACAGGAAGGCTACAGCGTCGAGCATATCGACCAAGCTGCGCTCGAGTTCGGTATGCCGATGGGTCCAATTCGCTTGCTCGATGAAGTTGGCCTCGATGTGGCCGCTCACGTGTCACAGGTCATGGTCGCTGGATATGGCGACAGGATGGCGGTGCCGGACTTCGCGCAGCGCCTCCTCGCCCTCGACCGCAAAGGCAGAAAGAACGAAAAAGGCTTCTATACGTACCAGGGGAAAGAAAGCTCGCCATGGCAGGGGCTCCAGGCGGCTCTGGATCTTCCAAAGTCGCCTAACAAATCGCTTTCACGAGACGAGATCGGCCGTCGCCTCGTATACCACCTGGTCAATGAGGCAATGAAGTGCCTCCAAGAGGGCGTAGCTGGACCGGACCGAGAGCTTGCGAAAAAGCAGATAGACCTCGGCACAGTGATGGGAATCGGTTTCCCTCCCCATAAAGGCGGTGTCCTGTATTACGCTGAGCGAGTTGGGTTGGGGGCTATTCGGGAAGCGCTGGCAGTTTTTCATGCCTCCTATGGAGCGCGCTACACCCCGTTCTCTATGTAGATCTGCTAGTTATGAAGATACGATAGGCTCTGGGGTGTTGGGATCCCGAGGAATCTCGGCACTCCAGCATCGTGAAAAAACGGGAAGCGGTGGTCCTTAAAACAGCGGATATAGTAGATGCCCTATCTCCTCGCTAGGTCGTCGATGAAATTACTCACCTGCGACGAAAGCTCCCCTCCCATGAGCGCCTTTATTTGCTCGATGGTTCGGACTAGTTGCCCATCTGGCTCCGCTTGTAACCCGAGGTAGACCCCTGTGCAGAAGATAGATGCCATCAGCAACAGTTTCATCGGTTCCCCCTCCAAAACCGTACGAATCAACCACTTGGGCTCAAAGCCCTCGTAGCCAACCGTACAAAACCTCCCACGCGCTTCCCCACTGCGCTTGGTCATGTGCTTCGTCAGCACACATATAGGTCAGATTCCACAATACCCCCGACAGGTGCCGTAACAGACCTTGATTCACCCTGCTCGGCTTCTGCTCTGAATCCACCAGCCCATCTGAGAATCAGGAAATCTTCACTCAAGATTTCGTTTTGTTGCATTCCGTTTGTGTTCCACACTGAGAGCTCGTACTGACGAGACACGCCATGACGACAACGGCAGTCTACGTATCATAAAAAAGGTACTTTATGGGAAAGCAGGTCGATTTCGAGACGTCTCCTGAGCTACGCCGGATATTTACCCGCGAATTCGACGTATGGCGTGACCGACATCGGCTCGGGCTCGAAGAACTCAGCGCGCGCTGCGGGGTCTCGTCCTCCTATCTCGCTCATCTTGGCAGGTACGGAAGGATTCCAAGCAAACCGGTACTGTTACTTCTTGCTCTCAACTTTGGGATGGCAAACCCCGATGAATTACTCGCCGCGGCACACCTCCCTGACCCGTGGCCCTTCGACCCCGAATCTCAGATCTCGAGGCGCGAACGAGCTACCGAGGGGTTCCTCAGTGTACGGCTCGATATGGCCGGATTTGTAGAGGCCATCAAGACTGTCGTGCGGGAGGAGTCGCGTCCTCGCACTCTTAACGATCTTCTCCAGGGGCGCCCTTTGAGGGTCGGACTCAACCTAACGCAACCATGGCTATTTGGAGCAACTGCTCGCGGGGACATTGATCATACAACAGGCCTCCTGCCGGAGCTGTGCTCACTTCTTGAAAATGCCCTGCGCTGTAAAATTGTGACCTCTCTCGTGCCCTTTCGTGGTCATATTGAGAGGCTTCGCCGGGCCGAGATCGATGTTTTCGGCCCGATGCTCGCCACACCGCAGAATCCCTCTACTATCTGTTTTTCATCCCCTATTAGTCGCTGCGGGATGTCTGGAGTTTATCGTTTGCGGGATACGCAATCGCTACAAGCAATACCTGCTCCAGCCCGGTGGGAAGCCCTTCGCGATACAACCTACAAGCTGGCGGTTATCCGAGATTCTCGCGCACATCTAATAGCCAACACAAAGCTCAATCGATCTGATGATTCTCTTATCATCTGCGATACTATCGAGGAGGGTGTCGACCGGGTCCTTATCCGAGGCATATCCAACCCGGCTCATATTTTTATCTGTAGCTCAATTAACGCTTGCAGGGCTGTGGCGTCACACTCTAAAGACCTGGAGCTACTATTTAATACCCCTGAGACATTGCTAGATGTCGCTGATAACGCAATGGCCATACGCCCCGATTGGCCGGAGGCTGTGCCTATGATTAACAGCGCGCTAGCTTTTATTTTGGGAGCGACCGGCTTCTCCCGAAAGATGCTAAGCATTGCCCAGAACTACGGACCTGGGCTTATACAACCGATTTCGTCCTTCTCACAGGCTGCTAACGCATAAGTAAAACTTTGCACGCGGAGCGATGATATCATGTCTCTTGCAGCAGCGGCTATGCGTCGATATCGGCGGCACTACCGTTCGATCAGTCGACTCGCTCGCCACCACAAGTAGCCAGAGCACAGCAAGGCTACCGAAGTACCCTGCATTGCAAGTGCCAACGATCCTGTCAGATCGGTCAATGCGCCGATCGCAACCGGACCGAGAAAACCGCCAAAGAGCTGAATCGCAAAAATTGTGACGCCTTGCGTTAGCGCTCCATAACCATCTGGGGCGCGTGCCGCTATGACGGAGTTCAGAGGCGCAACACCCGCAAAGATCAGAAGCTCAGCCAGGAAGCAACCGCCCAGAAACAGACCACTCGTTCTCGCTAGAAAACAAACTACGAGAAACGGCACCCCGATGAGGGTCGACCACGCCACAAAGCGCATCAGCGAAGAAACAGGATCAGATGTTGCCTCAGCGAGACGAGAACCGAGAAATCCACCTCCTAGAGTGCCGAGCAACCCTGTAATCACAAGGATAACTCCGAAAGATGTAGAGGCAGCTGCCGCTGAAAGCCCCAACGAGGTTCCATGGCGAACCACAAAGGCAGCTACCCCGTTCAGAGCGAACGTGTTGAGCACATAGCCACTGATAACGAGCAACAAAACCCGGGAGCGCATGATCAAACGTATACCGGCCAAAAAACCCGCCGGAGCACCTTCAGACTTGGACACAGTATGAGTCTTCTGACTCTCTGGCCGCAGCGCTAAAAAGCCAAACGCGAGCACCACTCCGGGTACAGCAGCGAGTAGAAAAAGATCTCGCCATCCAAACGTCGCGGCAACCTGCCCGCCAGCAACGTATCCGAGTGCGGCGCCTACCGGCACTGCTACATAGAAAATGGAGAGCGCACGATTTAAATCGGCTGTATTTGCGACACGACGTTTAAGATACGGCGGCACCAAAGCTCCATATCCAGCCTCCCCGACACCAACCAACACACGGGAAAAACCGAACCCCGCTACCGTGGTAGCTATAGCTGTCATTGCAGTCGCGGCGCTCCATCCTATGAGCCCTACCGCCATAATCCATCGGCGATCGTAGCGGTCACCGATAAACCCGAACATTGGAGAGAAGATGAAATATCCCAAAACAAAGGCCGAGACGAGGTATCCAGCCTGTGTGTTGCTCAGCGCGAACTCAGCCGTTATCGTCGGTTCGACCGCTGGGACGATATACCGATCGAAGTAGTTCAAGAGATTAACAGCTGTTAGAAAAAGGATCGCAACAATTGGCACGATAGTTCACCTAGTGAAGACCAACGACGTACGCTTTTACTACTAACTTCAACGCCCATCATCCCTAGGTGTAGACCATCATCGGCCTCACCGCAATTACATTGATAGCGCTTGGTCCAGGGCCACCGGTCCACCGCGCGGACCTCTTAGAACGAGTCTTACACACACGACACCTACACGGACTAACCGGGCTGTGACGCTGCAGAAAGGGCCACCCTAACACGCTCAGTTATCTCGTCTACTGACATCCCGTAACGAACTTTTACTCTCAATACTCTCCAACCAAATGTCTTTATAAACTCATCTCTAAGCGCATCACGGACTCGAAAAAACCCAGAGGTATGGTGCCGTCCATCGAGTTCGATATTAATGCGAGATGACTTCGATGCGATATCAAACTCAAAGCCGTTATAGAAGTGGCTCGAATGCGCATCAGGCAGAAGGCCCTCCTCAACTAGCCGTTTAACCACTTCGGACTCTAGGCGATCTGCGACGTCAGGAAGTGTAAGCCCTCTATAACGATTCGCTAAATCCTCCGGTATTGCCTTCCTGTACAGTGAGTAGGTCTGAATCAGCCCGAGAATGATATAAGGATTATCTTCCCCATCGACTGAAAGACTCGCGAAAATCGGCTCGGCATACTCGGACAAATCTGCCGCGCCAAGATGTTTCATCGCGAGGATATCTTCCAGAATTCCCATCTTACCGATTGTATCGAGTCGTTGCGGCTCTATGTTCTGGCTTACCTCGGCAACTAATCGAGCATAGGTCAGTGGAACAAATGTGTGGGTCCCTGCCGCCGCCATCGAGCTCAGCGCTCGCATCGACTGCGAAATAACGAGCCCGTTCGAATTTGAAAACGTTTGCTCCACTAGCTGCGTCAATATACGCGCGTATGCCTCCTGCCCTTTTCGATTGAGTCGCGAAGGCTCAATATCTCGCAGTCCAAATAGTGCATGAGCGGTCTCGCCAGGCATTAAGTCATAGGTGTACTCCGGGATTCGAATCGCTAGCGAGGCAAGAATATCACTAATAGCCGCGGTGCCTGACAGCCGAAGCTCTCCCAAGGCCACGCTCTTTAGTCCAAACAGAGCGCGGGCTAGGAACGGGTTGTCTAAGTTCCCCTCGGCACCTGTAATCTTTCTCGCGAGAGCTCCTAAAAGCTTTTCATAAGCTTCTCGGGAATAGTCACTGAGATACGCCGGACTTATATTTCTTATCCCTGTCAACGAGTCAGCAATAGCTCTTGGATCGAATCGCTCTGTGCACAGCTCAAGCTTGCTGGACAGTGCTTCCATAATTACGCAAAGCCCAGTGTGCCCTTCGCGATTCAGCAGTTGGGGATCAATGTTTCGAAGCCCATACAGACAATTTGCTATCGACTGCCTATTCATCGGCTCATTCGACGATGCAACCTTGTCTGCAATTGCACGCAAGAGCCTTCCAAAGGCCCATCTTCCCGAATCAGAGAGTTGCCCGAGCTCTATGTTATTAAGTCCGTACATAGCGCTTCCAGTATCGATCGCATTTAGACTGGCGCTCGAGTCGAGTACTTTACTTGCCAATGCCTCAAATAGCCGTGCGATCGCCTCCTTACCACTTGAAGAAAAACTGCTGGGCTCAATGATTCGAAGCGCATACAGACTAGAACCGATAGTTCTCGCACTGAGCGGCTCTCTTGCCTGCACGATCTTTTCTGCGAGAGCATCGAGCAGGCGTGTGTACGCTTCTCGTCCGGCTTGATCGAGAGATCGGATGTGAATGTCTCGAAGCCTATGCATACCCTGCCCAATATCCTGATCGGAAAGAGAGTCGGGAGAGCTGTGAATTTTTTCTGCGACTACATCGATGAACGCCCCAAAAACACGTCTTCCATCTGAGTTGAGGAGGTGGGCGTCCACAGTCGAAATAGCACATAAGCAGTTGTGAATAGCGAGGGGCCTCAGTTCAAATGGAGAACCCCGCATTTGCTCAGTCACCATCTGTAGGAAGCCAGCAACCTCCATGGCCTCAGATTGTTGCATCTGCCCTTTTATCGAGAATCCGTACAGAGCTTGCCCTATTGAAATACTATCCCATATCCACTTATCCATGGTGCGTACGGCACGAATATATTCGATGAGCGAGCCGGCCTCAGTGCGAATCTGGTTAAGTTGTGTATTAAATGGTATCGCGTTGGGATTCGTTACAGCGACTGCCACACTGCCCTGTGACTTTGGAGAGTGCTTCGCTCCGTACTCTGGAGCAAATTGCTCAAGAGTTTTCTTGAGCCATTTCAACGCTACTACTCTCTGCGGCGAACGCTTGTCCTCAATGTTGACGATTGAGCCATATGCCACATTCAGCGCAGCGGCCACGTCATGTACTGAACATCCTTCTCGCTCGATCCGTGGGTACACTGAAGTTCGAATTACACGGTCTATGGCAGAGCGAGTAGCCACTTCACTCTCACTGCAAGGCTCAAAATCGCCTCCTCGCTCGCTCGCTATTTCTTCAGCGAGTTGCGTCCGCTCGGCGAGATACTCAGCATGGACAAGGGCGAACCTCACATTGAGGGCCTCTTGAGAATCGTGTCTTGTTTCGGAGAAAACTCCGTTTAGGGTACGGGAAGCCGCGACCATACTGGCAAATCCTTAGCTAGTATTGTACGTCCGCCGCTCTCTCCAAAGTCGGAGGCCCAAGTATAGAGAATCGCCATGCGTTAAGGAAATCAGGACAAAATTAGGGGATTCTCCTACTTTTCCGCCAGTTACTCTTGAGTCGCCTGCAGCACTCACTTAGAGTTCGTTCCCATGACAACTCCAACAACGGTAACCAGCATCATTGATAACATCCGCGCTCACGCACACGAGTATGAGGCTCCCTTAGGTGAGGCACTTCACAGTCTTGCTCAACAGATACATTCTGCCGAAGACATCTCGCCTACGGTGCTGCGGCTCTTTGGCCCCGAAAATAGGCTCTATAGAAAAAACCCAAGCAGGGAAGCCGACATAGCGTCTCTATTCCAAGAAATCGGGCTGCCGAAGTCGTGGTAATTGGGCAACGGAATTGACTAGCAACTCATAGCACTGGATCCTCTCCACTTATGGCAGACTTACTCGATAAAACAGGCGGAGATAAAGAGGCGAAACCTCCGGTGAGGACCCCGGATGCCACCCTAGACCAACCAACGAAACAAAAGACGCCCAGGGTCACCAACGCGGCGGTAGCTCTTCAAGCGAAAAGTGATTCTATAGCAAGACAGAAAGAGCTCTACGAACGTCATGGTGGAAGAGGAGCATGGTCAGCCAATCACACCCCGCTGCCAGAACTCCAAGAGATTGCGGCCTTTCATCGAAGACTCCGGACGCAACAAGCGCGAGACGTTGTAACCGCGACATACTATGAAATTGATTCAAGAGCTTTTCGGCTCGCTCAAGAACTCTTCGTCGCCCCTGAGCACGCCGTAGTTCCGGGCGATCTCCGGGCCGCCGCCAGAACGCATCTACCAAGTGTAGTTTCGAAGTCCGACGATCCTGCAGCTCACTCCCTCGCGGGGCTATTATTTACGAGAGTTACCGAGCAGCTTGCGGTCAAAATGGGTTGGCTTGAGGACCGCAAGCGGACGGCCCGGGAAGTAATAATAGACTGTAACACTCCTCGCATCGCCACACTGGCCAAGTACGTCGGAGAATGTTTGAGGCCTCTGGGCAATCGAGCGCCATCGCGTCCTAACGGTATTGTGCTCGTGGTTGGCCGGCCGACCAGAGCGACCAAGGATCGCTATGCTCCCATTTTCAAGGAGCTCGGGATTACCAGTCCGCCTGATGCAACGGGAACCATCTGGTATACTCGGCAAGCCGTAGCGTCAGCAAAGAAAGACTCCTCCGTTTTTCCTCCTCAACGAATCGTTCAGTGCTTTACCAATAGCTTTGACGCGCTACGAAAAACTCATGAAGAGGCCAATCAGTATCACCGCGAGAAGGCTGAAATTAGATCACTCCAGAACCAGTGGAAGCATTTTTCCCAAGCAACCTTGAAAGGCTGGATATCCGTGGACGCGCTTAAACAGCGCCTCGAATCCTGCACTACCGACGCGGAGAAGATACGGGTAAAGGAGGAATCGGCGGAGGTTAACAAGCGAATTACTGACACTTATCGAGCCATTCTCCAAACATCACTGCGACACTTCGAGGGGTCAATCCATCGAGAAAAACGAGCTGTATTTAATCGCCTCGCGTCTATGCAGGCGACTCTTGATGGAAGCCCGACTGGTCGCATCAATCCAAACCCGGTACTGCTTCGCGCTGAGGCCAATATCGCACTACAGCAACTTCGTAATGAAGATATAAGAATAAAAGAGTCTTACAATAGAAACGACCAAGCTCTGTTGGAGGAGCAGATTAAGAGAGACAGCGATACGTTGCGTAACATCGCTCTGGCTCTACGCGATAAGGCGCACCTGCTCTCAGATACGGAGCGACTGTACCGTGACTCGACACTAGCAGGCGTTGAGCACACCCGCGAAGTCCGCCGATTGCTCGGTAAATTAGAGTTGTCGCGTGATGCGCTAGAAGAGATAAAGCTACGACCGTTCATAACGTATCGAGACACGCTACTCTCCTACCTGGACTCGTTTGAGTCTCATCTGCGACCGGGCAACTTTCTCCAAGCCCAAGATGCCCTTGTATCTATGTTTTTTGTGAGTCGAGTTTTTGGAGCCCAGCGGGCGATCGAGGAGCTGAAAGTCTCGCTGGTCCGGTCTGATAGCGACCTATCACGTGAGCTTCAAGTCGCCAAGAATCGACTCCACGCTCTCGCGACGATTAGCCCGCTGTTAGGGTCTAAACAGGGCATTGAGCAAACTTCTTTTAACTCGGAACTTGTGCGCCTAACGTCTAGTATTCTCGATCGCGTCACGGCGCTTCAGCTTGAGCACCTCGAGATCCTAAAACGAGAAATAATCGGCCACCAAGGAATGGCTCTCGAGGCTGAACGTGATGCTTTTAGAAAAAAAGCTGTCGACTCACTGAAAGATTTCGATCTTGAACAGTTTTTGCAAAACGCTTCGATTCGATAACTCCGCGACGTGGTTCATGCAGCGCGCGCAGCACTATCATCAATTCGCTCTACGATCAAAGTCACGTTAGGATCATAGATGGAGAAAAACACGCCGCCATTAACTACCAACAACGCCTTGAGGGCTGCGTGAAGTGCTTTTTGAAGGATAATTCTTACGATGTCCAGCAGTGACACGGGTGGAATGCGATACCCTTGCACCTGAGTTGCCGCACCCGATAATCCAGCTAGCTGAACAAGCTCACGCAGAGAGTTCTCACTAAAGAGGTTGTGGTGCGTAATATCAGAATATCGCTCCACAACGCTCAAAGGATTAGCTCCGTTTGGCACAGTTATAATCAACTTTCCACCGGGCTTGAGATGCTTGTAGAGGACCTGAATAAACCCTGTAAGCGACTCCGTCCGGATATGCTCCATGACCTGCAGCACAAAGATGCGGTCATACAACTGCATACTCGTTGCCAACGATGAGATATCCTCAGCGCTGCGACTCCAAGCATTACGGATTGAATAGCGGGTTTGAATATAATCCAGCACCCCCTGATCCCGATCGATAACATCAACGGAGGAGATCCCTCGAGTCTTCGCAAAGTGCAGAAATTCTCCACGACCTGGTCCGATCTCGAGCACCTCCTGCCCCGCCGAAAACAAAGCACCGAAATTATGCTCTAGCCACTGACACTTGCGCCGAAACGTTGCCGGACTTGAGATGCTTTCGAGGTAATCTATGTACTGGGCCATGGAGTGCTTGTCGTTTCCGTTGGGCTGTAATCCTATCCTGCGCAATCCATTCGGGCCAAGACTGCTTCTGCTACCTGTTGGTCGGAGAAAAAAAGCTTTTCCTGCCCAACAATTTGGTAATCCTCGTGCCCCTTACCCGCAATGACTACCGTGTCATCGCTGTGCGCTAGAGCGATCGCCTCTTCTATGGCGGATCGGCGATCGACCTCAACGATACGAGGTCCAACAGCGCCAGCCATGATATCATTTATAATTGCGCTCGGATCCTCGGTGCGCGGATTGTCAGAGGTTATCACAACCTGTTCGGCAAGCTCACTAGCCACTGCTGCCATCTCAGGCCGCTTGCCTCGATCCCGATCGCCACCACAACCAAAGGCCACCCACAGGTCCCCCCGGGTCGTCGGCCGAACAGCTTGAAGTACTCGTCTTAGAGCGTCGGGGGTATGCGCATAATCGACAAACACTCTTGGCTTCGTCTCTCCTACCCTCTCCAGCCTTCCTGGAACTTGTGGGATACGCTCCAACGCTTCAGCGATCGCCGCTGGCTCATACCCGAGTGCGCGACAGACACCGTATGCTGCTACGAGGTTTTCGGCGTTGTGTCGGCCAATAAACGGGGCCGAGAGGTGCGTCATCGATTGCTGACCACGCTCGCGCAGCTCAACCGTCATTTCCTCTGCCGTCTCCTTCACATCGCAGATCTTTAACGTAACACTATCCGCAGTTCCAAAAGACCAATCGACCAATCCAAGGCTTGGGAGTTCTTCGATTAACGCCCTGCCGTGTTCGTCATCGCCGTGCACGACTGCTCCTTTTGTTGGTTTTGCACTCCTTTTAAGTAACTCAAAGAGATGTCGCTTCGCCGCGAAATAATTCTCAAACGTCTTGTGATAATCGAGATGATCTCGGGTCAGGTTTGTGAAGACCGCGACATCAAAATCAAGATCCTCGACTCGTGCCTGATCGAGTGCGTGCGACGACGTCTCTAGTACACAGCTATGTGCTCCCATCTCGACAGCTTTTCGCAGCAACTTCTGCATTGAAATCGCATCTGGGCTTGTCAGCGACCCCACCTCAGCACTCTTCCCCATGCACTCCGTTCCGAGGGTCCCAATGCGCTGGCAACCACCACCGATAGCATTCAAGATGTGATACACGATCCAATTCGTCGTAGTCTTGCCGTTCGTCCCAGTGATGCCGATCGTTTTTAGCTTCTGCGCTGGGCGACCATTCATGATCGCCGCGATACTGCTTAGCGCGAGTCTAGAGCTCTTCACAACAATACCGGGTAGACTACCAAGAGCTGCTACGTCTTCGACCACGGCAGCGCTTGCCCCGAGTCTCGCGGCTTCCTGTATAAAGTTGTGCCCATCAGCAGAAGTTCCGCGAACGGCCACGAACAGGGTTCCATGTCGAACATCGGCACTGGAGCACGCTATATCGAGAACTGAAATTGTTGCGGCCCCGATCACTTGACCGCCCACTTGCCTGGCTAAATCCGCGAGAGAAAACGAATGCATGGAGATGTCATACCGTGGAAGGCGACAAACTAAAAGAGCCAGAGGTCGACAGCCAGTAAGGCTTTAATATTACTGCCTAGCCAGCTTCTATTACTTAGCTGCTCTCATGAATACCTTGCTGCCTCTCACTGCTGCTACGAGCGCGGTCGATAGGAAGCCGTGAAGAGCTCCTCGTCTTTAACTTCAATCGCTCCCTGGTCGGTTCCAATAAAAGGCTGCCTCGGTTTGTCAGCCCCAAGCTGCCGCTTCGTGGAGAGGAAACGAAAACTTCTATCAATTACGCGCTGAAACACCGGAGCTGCCAGTGTGCCTCCATAGATACTCTTGGCGTGAGGCTCATCCATGATCACCATAGCAGTTATGTTACGGGATACACCAAGCGGGGTTCCATCCGCGAATCCCACGAATGAGGCAACATAGTTGCCTGCCTGATAGCCTCGCCCACGCTCAGACGCCTTCTGCGCAGTGCCTGTCTTACCACCGACTCGAAGGCCCTCTATCTTTGCCTTGCCACCAGTACCGTGTTCGTCTTCGACCACCCCGTACATCATCTCACGAGCCCATTCTGCCGCCTGCTCCGAAATAATTCGGCTGCCCTCTGGCAAGCCCCCATCATCCATCACAACTGACAAACGTGGCAGCACACCACCATTAGCAATAGCAGCTACGGCCCGCACGATTTGCAGCGGCGTTACGGCAACGCCTTGACCGAAGGCGTGCGTAGCTACATCTACCTTTGCCCACGTCGGCTCAGCTCTCAAAATCCCCGCTGACTCGCCAGGCAGGCCGAGCTGACTCGATTGGCCGAAACCAAATTTCTTCAAATAAGAGTACAGTCGCTCGCTTCCCATTCGAATACCCACTTTGGTCATACCGATATTAGAAGAGCGCACTACAACATCATGAAATGGTATCGTCCCCGACGGGTGAACGTCCTTGATCGTATGCTTCGAGAACGGATATCTGCCATTTTCGCAATTAATAAGATCTGTTGGCTTTACTACACCGGCATCAAAGGCTGCCGCCGCCACTATCGGCTTCATCGTCGAACCTGGCTCAAAAACCGCTTCCACAAGTAAATTACGGAGCTCATTCTTTGCTGAGGTCGACGGATTGTTAAAATTGTAGCTGGGCGACTGGCTCAGCGCGATAATTTCGCCGGTATCTGAGTCGACCATTATCGCCATTGCCTGCTTAGCGTTTGCATTCTTTCGACCGATCTCCAACTCCTCATCCATGATGATCTGCAGATCTGCGTCTATTGTCAGCTGAAGCGCTTCACCCTTAGGCGGCTCAAATGAGTCGTCCTCATCGCTCACACTGGTGTGAATAATCTTACCTAGTGCGTCTCGACCTGCACGAGTCTTGACTTGCTCTTCATGAAGTCTGCGCTCATAGAGGCCCTCTATACCGGACAGTCCCTTACCGTCGATCCCTACTTTGCCGATCAACGCGCTGGCCGCGTTATTATATGGGTAAAATCTTCGGGCCTCTAAAACAGCGCCTACTCCGGGCAAGTTGGCCTCTGTGACTTTTTCGGCCTGGTATCGTGGCAACTGCCGCTTCAGCCATACGAAGGGTTGCTTGCCACTCAGTTTCTCGACTATGGCGGAACCCTTCATACCGAGCAGCGTAGAAAGCTCTCGTACAACGCGTTGCTTGTCCGAAACCTGTCGCGGCCTCACGTAAATCGACTGCGCGGGCACAGACACGGCCATCAGCTTGCCGTTACGATCCAGTACTGGCCCTCTCTCGGAAGCGATCTCTACATCTGCCACGTGCTGTCGAATGGCCCAATCCTGCCATGTCTCAAAATCAGAAACCTGGAGACTGTACATCCTCGCTACGAGTGCTGACGTCCAAAGAATAGCCACTACACCTATCAGGCGTAGCCTCATCGGGCGCTGACGTGAAAGAGAAGATACAGCGAAGGAAGACTTCTTAAGGAGAGCGAAGTCCATACCAATCAGAGAGCTCTTTGTGCCTCCCCCTCGCACCATCGCATCCTCCCCGTCACGCTCTTGCTGCAGCTCTTTGCGCCTATCGAAGGGAAGCTTTAATTGCGAAATCATGGAAACTGGCTCCAGCTATCTCCATCCAGGAGAGCAAACTCGTCTAATCAACCAAAAGGGTTTTTCGCCGAACCAGCCCTGAGCCCATACTGACCGGGCTTAACGTACCGCCTTAACACACCCCTCTTGGCCGCTGCCAAGCGACCTGTCGAGGCCTAGTATGCTAGCCGGATCGTATTCTGCTGATTGTGCTCCTGAAGCTGTCCCATTTGACGAGCAGACTTGGCCAGGGAGTCAGGCCTCAAAAGCACCGAGCGTTGAAGCTCGAGCTCTCGCCTCTCCATATCCAACTCAACTGTCTTGCTCCGCTCACGTGCCAACTGGTAGCCGAGATCGGTCGCTTCAAGCTTCACCCACACGCGGGCTCCCAAAACCATCAACAGCGCGCAAGCTGCTAGCACCTGCGTACGAACCGACACTACTGCCGACTCTCGCTTCACATAAACCGACTGATACTGCAAACACACTGCCATAAAACCAACCCTCTTTTCTGAAAATGTACAGCCTTCTTGTTATTCTGTCGCTACCAAAAGTGACACCACTCTCATTTTTTTACTTCACAAAAAAACTACATCGAGAACTCGAACACTCGAAGTCTCGCGCTTCGAGATGCGGCATTTCGCTCTACCTCTTCTTCACCAGGTAAAATCGGCTTTTTGGGAGACACGATACCCATTCGCTTTTCAACTCGAGGACCTCTCCACGAAGCAGGATAGGTCCCAGCGGACTCCCACTTCCGCATCGTGTTAGCGACCAGCTTATCCTCGATTGAATGAAAGGTGATTACTCCCAATTTTCCGCCATTTTTTACCAAATTCGGCACGGCGGCCAGGAGCGTCTCGATCTCCTGAAGCTCCTGATTCACGTGCATTCGAAGCGCTTGAAAGACAACCGTTGCAGGGTGAACTCGAGAGGCAGAACGCTTGCCCAACTGCGAGCTCCGCACCACCTCAGCCAACTCTTGCGCGCTGGCGAAGGGGCGTTTTGCAACCATCACCCGAGCCAACTGCCGCGCGGTACTCCCAACGCCTCCTCGAGCAAGTGCCAGATAGATATCCCTCTCGGATGCCGAATTAATGAACTCTTGGGCGCTCATTCCAGCCGTCTCATCCATGCGCATATCAAGCGCCGACTGGTCAGCGAACGAGAAGCCTCTACCCTCTCGCAATTGGTCGGTCGACATACCAACTGTCTCTTATACACAT
>OMII01000076.1 GCA_900299055.1 Pseudomonadota bacterium
GAGTGTCTGTAACGGGCGCCCAGCGCATGACGTGCTAGAGATACGCACCGAGAAATCGGAGGTATCTCCTGCGATTACACCCTGACTGAGCAGGGGTAGCCAGGACGTAAGGTGCTTGGAATCCTCGGTAAGGCTTAATCGCAGCGCCCCAGTTAGCGATCCCTCAGTCCGCGCATCTTCAAACGTCCCGCGAGCCTGACCTGTTATCCTTACGAGAGACGAGGATAGCTCGATCGGCCTTACGACGAAGGCACCCCTCTCCATTGAGCCGGCTAGCTTTGCTCGCACGTCTGTAACGCTCTGGATCTTGAGCAGCTCCGCAATCTGCTGCACTTCAGGCCCGGCGAGTTGAATAAGCTGCGTGGAGGGTGCAAACGAGCCCTCGGTCAACTCAACATCCAATTCGGAGCTTGAGAGAGGGTTAAAAGGAAGCGATAGCCCTTCTACCTTGAGTGAGAGAAGCCCTCGAGCAAGCCCCAGGGCATGGAGCTGCGGGTGGCTTCCAAGATCGAGTGTCTGAATTTGACCGCGCACCGTTGGCGTAGTCAGTAAGCCCTGTGCGGTCAGATCGATAGAGCCCTGGTAAGCAGATGCTAGTATCCGCACGCGCGGAGTGAAGGACGGCTCGAGAGAGATGCTCACGTCTTGCAGCTCTACATTCACGGGCATACTGACGCGGCGCGATTCAGTTTTGACGGCAATCCACATCTCCACGGATGAGGCCGAAAGGCCAAGAAAATGACCCGATAGATTGTTGACCGAAAGTCGGACGCCCTGCTGCTCCAGCTGGTTTTGGAGAGCCGGAAGGTAATAGCGTGCTGCTGATTGGACGATTTTTGGTAGCAGCGCAGCAATCGTTATGACCAGAGCTGTTGTCAGAAGGAGTGGGCGACGAAGGCGCATGATAGCTACTTGTTGAGTAACTCAAAGCCGCTCACTTCGAGCTGAACATTTAGAACCTCCGAACCTGAGCGCTTATCGAAGTTTATTTGCGAGACGAGCATCGGCTGCTTGCCAGTTGTGAGGGCCTTTAGAAAATCGGTCAGATTCTCATAGCTTGAGGTTTGGAAGTTTACCGCGAAAAATCGATGGAGGTACTTGCCGCCTAGAGGCACGGCCTCTTTCGGCGTACTAACGTTATATGTACCGTCGGCTTTTGCGCGCTCCTTGAGGAGAGATTCGAGGTAGGCGAGTGGATTCGAGGAGAGATCTGTTTGAGTGTAGAACGCCTCAACATCCTTCTTTCGGGCGCTCAGCGCTGCGTAGCGTGACAGAATATCCGGTGCCACGTTAAAGGTAGTTCTGATCTCGGAGAGGCGTTTAGATTGCTCCGAAAATGCTTGCTCGATCGGTGCTACGAGCAACGGATATACCACCATAAGCGCGAAGAATCCGCAGGCTATTGCGAGTATCAGCTTCTCGCGTGGGCTTCGCTGGCGCCAAAACTCTGCAAGTTTGTCCTTCATAGTTCCCCCTACTGCGCGAGCGTGATATCGAACGAAACATTGAAGCGACTACCGGCTCCCCTTCGGCTCGACGAGGTGACCTTCTGAAAAATGTCCTTACGCTCCCGAAGTTTGTTAGTGATTCGCTCGAGGGCGGCGATCTCTGATGTATCCCCTGACACTTGGACACGCGTATCTGAAACACGTACCGACGTAATAGCGAGCTCGTTTGCGTCTGGTAGTGTTTTAAGAAGGTCGATAAAGGCGTCGGCGGGCGAGATCTTTGCACGCGAACCGAACGAGGCGAGCTCTTCACCTAACTTATTCTCTGCTTTGACTAAGTTCTCACGAACTTTGTCAGTGTCATCTGAGAAGCCTGGAATGACGCGCTGAATCTGTTTTACGAGCGTCGACTCTGCACTGTGAAGCGCATATTCCCGCGAGGCGTAGATTGTGAGAAGGGCAACCAGCAGTGCCGCAAAAGCTCGCGTGACGTGCCGCCTGGTTCCAACCAGGGCTCTAATGAACTCTCCAATTTTGGGAGTGAAGGAGAATTCGCGAGATCGAAAATTGGACAAGGGAGAGCGTGTCGCTTCGTCTGTCGCAAATATCGTTCCAAGTGGGGCGATTCCAACCTGGGGGTCGCTTGTAGTCAGGATATCCTTAAATGGCAGCCCCTCTAGCGGGCGACCAAATATTTGTTGAGAGTTGGGCGACTTGACCTCGCGCCCTAACAGATAAACCTTCTCAACTCTCGTACTGTATCTTCGCTCGGCAGAAGCTAGCAGGAGTTTGATCGCTGTAAAGATGTGCTGAAAAGAATCCTCGCGCTTCTCCGTTGCTTGACCCGATAGGAGTTGTGACGCGTAGATTGAACGCTCCACGCGTACTTCGCCGTCTATATATACCGCTAAGGAGTATTCGTCGCCTCGATTAAAGACGACAGCGGAGTTCTCCTTAAAAAAATCTTTCGCTATGAGATAAGCGGCTCCGATAGCGCTCGAAGGAACGGTCAGTACGTTTGGTTCGAGGCCAGATCCCTTACAAATATCAAGCACATTTCGCACCATCGTCTTCGGTAGCATTCCGATGTGCACGTCGTGGTTCGTAGCTGACTGCCCCTGAGGAGTTGCGGGCGCCGATCTGAGGGTCGTCTGCCCCAACGGGGCGTACTGAACAAAGTAGTCATCGAGCTCAAACGGTACTACGTCCTGAACCTCAAGATCGATAATCCTATCGAGATTTTTTGGGTCACTGAAGGGTAGATCTAGATTGAGAGCGAGGTGCTCATTCTGGGGTAGGATGACGGAGCACGATGTCCACACGGACTCGAAAGACTGAAGGGTACGCCGTATTTCCTCGACAGTTGAGCGAATAAGCGACTCATGGCCGCTGCTGCCCACGAGGGAAGGTCCGTTGGAAACGGACTCTGCGACAGGTCTTCTATCGAGGAGTGCGGCTCGTACGTCGATCGTGCGCAGCGCCGCGCGGTCAGCAAAAAGTGGCAAGTTGACGGTAGTCCGATTGAGGACTTCCACCGAGCTGCCCTCTACGTGAGAGAGTGTGAACTCGCACGGCTGACAGCTGAAATCGATTCCGAGGATGCACTGCATATAGCCTTGAAAATACTTGGTCGAATTGCATCAGGCAAGGGTGCTTAAAACAGGCGCTCAATTGTAGACCGCAGTAAGCGTCGTATCGGATGAGACAAGGTCGACCGTAGAGAAGTGCTTGAATTAGTGGATTAATTGATGGTCGGATTCCGTCGCTTCGTCATAGGGGCGCACTATTGTCCGAAGAAACGTCGCCAGATACTGGGCTCGCCCTCGACTGACTGAGGCTCGGATGGTGACCCTTCGTCACTGGACTCGTTATCTCCATGCTCTTGGCATCTTCCGCGTGGTTCTGTTCCCTGAACAAAAACCTCCGAAACGACCTGACTCGGCGGGCATCCGGCCGTGGCGAGGCGGCCCGTCTTCGAGTCGATAGGTACGGTTATCACTCCTTGTGGCGGTATGAACGCCGAATCGGTCAAAAAGGGAGCAGCACACCTCATAAAGTCGCCCCAGATCGGCGCGGCGATGGCTCCTCCGGTCAGGCCGATCGGTGAATTGTCATCGAAACCGAGCCAGACACCGGTGGCGAGATTTGGGGTAAAGCCGACAAACCAGGCGTCCCGGGCATCGTCGGACGTTCCTGTTTTGCCAGCGCTCGGTCGGGAGAACCCCTTCGCACGAACCGCTTTTCCCGTGCCATGCTCGATTACACCTTGAAGGATACTCGTTAGCACGAAGGTGGCGTTCTCTTCGGCGACACGCTCTTCGCGTGGCTGTGCTGCAAGCAGGCGCGAGCCGTCGGCGTCGAGTGCGGAGATGAAAGACCGTGGCTGGACGTATATCCCGCTGTTGGCGAGCGCCGCATACGCTGCCGTGAGGCGCAGAAGGCTCGTGTCAAGCGCTCCGAGGGCAAGAGCTGGTACGGACTGCACATTGTCTGCAAGCTTAAATAGCGATGAGGTTCTTCTGAGAGCGGGGACTCCTATCCTCTCGGCGATATAGAGCGCGGGCATATTAAGGGAATGCTCGAGAGCGTATCGAAGTGAGACATCGCCGCGAAATTCATGGTCAAAGTTTTCGGGGTTCCAGGTCTTGTTGTTGACGTTAACGGCGATGGGCTTGTCCTCAAGTATGCTGGCTGCTGTGGCGACTTTGTACGAGTTAAGTGAGCCATCGAGGGCGCTAAGATAGAGGAATGGCTTTATGGTGGAGCCGATCTGACGATTAGATTGATTGACGCGATTAAACTGACTTGTTGAAAAATCTCGGCCTCCGACCCATGCCTTTATGAGTCCGGAATAAGGCTCTATCGCCACGAGTGCGGCCTCAAGAGGTGTCTCGTGACCCTTGATCTTTGAACCGATAGATTCGGCGTATGACACTCCAGACTGAACCGCCTGTTCGGCGCATCGCTGAAGACCAAGGTCTAGTCCGGTGTACACTGCTAGACCCGAAGAAGCAGCCGCGTCGAGGTCGAGGCCCTGCGAAAGCTCCGACTCAAGCGCAGAGGTGTAGAATGGTGCTAGGCGTCGGTGTTCCTGTTGCGAGACGGTGCGCACGGGGCGCTTTAACGCTACAGAGTACTCGGTGGCGTTTATATGACCATGTTCCAGAAGTTTTTGAAGTACTAGGTCGCGGCGCTCTCTTGCGCGGTCGGCGTAGCGGCGGGGATTGTAGCTGCTCGGTGCTTTAATGAGTCCGGCTAGTGTGGCCGCCTCATCGATGCGAAGATCTTCAAGCTTCTTACCGAAAAACGCGGAGGCCGCCTCTGGCATCCCGTGAATGGCGACGGCGCCCTCTTGGCCGAGATAGACCTCATTGAGGTACATCTCAAGGAGCTGCTCTTTTGAGAGATGCCGTTCAAGGCTTAGAGCTGTTGGAATTTCAAGAAGTTTTCTGGAGAGCGTTCTTCTCGGCGAAAGAAACATATTCTTCGCTAGCTGCTGAGTAAGTGTGCTGCCCCCCTGCACAAGGCGCATCGCTACGAGGTTGCGCAGCATAGCGCGAGATATTCCGAGAAGGTCGAGTCCGAAGTGTGAGTAAAAGCGCTCATCTTCGATGGATAAAACGGATTGTTGTACTATTGCTGGAATGTTGCCGAGGGGCACGTAGGAGCTGGCCCTCACATCGGCAGATCCGATGTATGAGATTACCTGCGGCTCAATCTGGAGAGATGGTTGGCTCTCTGCGGCGATAGATCCGATTGCAAGCGACTGCTTTTTTGATGGGACTGTCTCTCCCGCTGGATTCGTGAAAGAGCGGGAGAAAATGGTAAGGGTCTCCGCGGATAGCGAATATTCACCCGGGCGGGTTGGAGAGCCTGAAACCTCGGAGTATCGTCGATCCGCGAGTACAGAACGCAAAAAACGA